>DATNPS010000322.1:0-14347 GCA_036703095.1 Crinalium sp.
GGCTTTGCCGCGCCTCTCCACCCCAACTTGGGTTTATAGAGCATCAACCAAGAAACATTAGTCTAGACAACCGATTCGCGAATGCGCTTCAACAAGTCGTAAAAGGGCGTCCAATTATCTTCGACGGTGATGGGTTCCCAAATCGCTTCGATTTCAGGTCGCACGATGACGGTGCTGGGGTTGTGTCGGTTTAAGCGATCGCCCACCTGACTCATATCATCTTCGGGCAGACTGGCTAACACCTGCTGATATCGCTGTCGCCATAATTTAAAGCTGCTGACCAGCGCATCCGCATTTGCTGAAACCGATTGAGCAAAGATCAAATTCGCATCGGTTCGCCAATCGGGTGAAAATTGCTGTCGCAGGGCAAAAAAGAAATCGTGATAGCCCATCTGCGTGGCTTGCAACAGTTGAATGGTCAGCTTGAGCAAATCCGCCGCATCGTCTGGAGGAAGCTGATCAAATCCCAGCTTATTCATCATTCGCTGACGGTAAGCGGCTTCATAATGCTCGTCAAATTGGGTCAGTCCGGCTTCCGTATCCATTGGGCTGATCACGGCTGACAGCGGTGCTTGCAGCATTTCTAAATTCAAACGGCAAATAAGCGGTTGATTCGCATAAGCGTAGCGTCCGCCATAGTCAAAATAGGCCGCAGTAAATTGAGGATTGTAGCGATCGATAAAGGCGTAGGGGCCATAGTCAAAACTTTCGCCTGTGATCGACATATTGTCGGTATTCAGCACCGCGTGACAGAAGCCTACTGACATCCATTGGGCTGCCAGTTCTGCTACTCGTTGCACCAGTTCCGCGTAAAAGCGGGGATAGGCATCTGGCTGTCCATGCAAATGCGGATAGTAATATTCGATGACATGATCAAGCAGTTTTTGAATCAGGTCAGGTCGCTTTAGATAATGCAAGCGCTCGAAGGTGCCAAAGCGGATATGCGATCGGTTGAAGCGCACCATGACGGACGATCGCGTAGGTGAAGGTTCGTCGCCTCGCCAGAGAGAGTCGCCAGTTTCCACCAAACTCAGACAGCGAGACGTGCGTACCCCCAACCGATGCAGCATCTCGGCTGCTAATACCTCTCGCACCCCTCCCTTTAAAGTCAGCCTGCCGTCGCCCCCTCTAGAGTAAGGCGTGGTGCCCGAACCTTTGGTACCAAAGTCGTATAG
This sequence comes from Crinalium sp., assembly GCA_036703095.1. Lineage (GTDB taxonomy): Bacteria > Cyanobacteriota > Cyanobacteriia > Elainellales > Elainellaceae > DATNPS01. The sequence continues at coordinate 1,176 of DATNPS010000322.1, forward strand.
CTCTCCATCTGTTCCGCGCACTTGGCCATAGAGAAACCCTCTGCCGTCGCCCAGATAGGGATTGTATTCGCCAAACTGATAGCCGTGATAGCGCATGGCTAGAAGGGGATAGCGATCGCGAAACTGCCCAAACGCCACTATAAAATCTGCATCGGTGACAGCCTGTGGATCTAATCCTAATTTTGGCAGCAGATCATCATTGCGGAAGCGCAGAATGTGACGCGGGAATTCTGCTGCAGAGACAATATCGTAATAATCATCTCCGAGCGTTTCAAAGGCGGGTTCGTAATTGAGGCTGAGAAACGGATTGGGGGAATTAACCAGGTTGGGCGCTTCCGAAAATGTCATACCTGAGTAGCGGGTTGGGGAATTAAGGGCTATTGAACTGATGTTCAGATTAGAACGGAATGCAACGGTGGAACCTCTGGCTGAGAGCGTAAGCCCCCACACTCCCTTGATTTTGATGTCTTCACCATGCGGTTAAAACGGGGTATAGGGGTGGAACTCCTGGCGGGGGGCGAAGCTCCCACACTTCTTTGGTTTTGATGTCTCAACCGACGCGATTGAAACGGGGTGCAGGGGTGAAACCCCTGTCTGGGGGCGAAGCCCCCACACTTCTTTGGTTTTGATATCTCAACCGACGACGACACTATAAAATCTAAAAGAGCGCCCGGTGCCAGTTGCGATTCGTCAGGCTGGTGAGAATGTGATCCTGCCACTGACCGTCAATAAATAAATAATCTCTAGCATAGCCTTCGACCACAAAGCCCAACCGTTTGAGTAAATTGCCACTGCGGCGGTTGTGCGGCATATAGTTGGCTGAAATGCGATGCATATTGAGGTCGTCAAACACATAGGCGATCGCCCCCTGCAAGGCTTCAGTCATGTAGCCTTGACCCTGCTCTTTTTCAGCCAGACTGTAACCTAGAAAACAGGAGTGGAAGACACCTCGGATAAATGAACTAAAGTTTGCGCTGCCAATGATTTTGTTGGGATCGGCTTGCTTAAAGAGAAACAGTCGAAGCGACTGGTCGTGATTAAACTCACGCAGATTGTATTCAACCTGCCGCCGCCAAAACGCAGCGGTATAAAAGTCAGGCATTCGCTTTGGCTCAAAGGGCGCTAGAAATGCCTGATTTTCGTAGTAATAGAGAATAATCTGATCAACATCATCTTGAGTGGCAAGACGCAAAATGAGCCGATTGGTTTGAATAATGGGAGAGGCTGTAACGCTATTCATCCACCTGGCTAACACGGCGCAGATTAATTACATCACTCATCTTACGAATTTGTGTGAATGTGCGCTCTAACTGTTTGTGATCGCGAATATCGATTCCTAAGTGAATAACAGCCGTCTGACCGGGATAGGTTTTGACCTGGGCATTCCGGACGTTGATATTGTTATCCGTCAGTCGAGACAGAATATCTTTGAGCACGCCTACGCGATCAATCACTTCGAGCTGGATGTCAACCGGGTAAGTCTGAGGTCGGCTGCTGTTGACTTCAACGGGATTCCAACTCACGGGGATCAGGCGATCGCCCGGTATATTTTCCGTATTGGTACACCCCTGGCGATGAATTGAAATACCGCGACTGCCCATTGTGACGACGCCAATGATGGATTCTCCTGGTACAGGATTGCAGCACTTGGCCAGGTTATACAGTAAGCCTTCTACGCCTGTGATAGGAGAATCGCTAACCTTAGACGAAGGCCGGATCGGAATAACCGGAGCCGAAGGTAATAGGAGTGCATCTGCTGCGTTGCTGTTCGGAGTCGCAGGGGCGATCGGCTGTTGGGCTTTGATCGCTTCCCGCAGACGGTTTAGCACCAGGTTCAACGTGACTTCCCCGTACCCAATAGCGGCCAGCAAATCATCGACCGAATGGTAATTACATCGCTCCGCCGCCGTTTGCATGGGATCAGACTTGAGCAGGGCTTCAAATCCCTTTTTGCCCAGTTCTTTTTCTAGCATGTCGCGACCGCGAGCGACGTTTTCATCCCGGTGCGATCGCTTATACCATTGCCGAATTCGGTTGCGCGCTCCCGTTGTCACCACAAAATTGAGCCAATCCAGGCTGGGATGGGCGTTCTTTTGGGTAATGATTTCGACAATATCGCCATTTTGCAGCGGCGTGTCCAGCGTCACGATGCGCTCATTCACTCGCGCTCCGGCACAATGATTGCCCACTTCCGTATGAATGCGATAGGCAAAGTCTACCGGGGTTGATCCCCGGCCTAAATTAATGACATCTCCGTTTGGCGTGAACACATAAACATCATCGTCAAACAGGTTATCCTTAACGTTTTCCAGGTATTCCTGGGCGTCCTTTAGATCGTTTTGCCACTCCAGCAGTTGACGCAGCCAGGTAAATTTCTCATCCTCAGCCGTCATCTTGCCACTGGAACCGCCCGTTTCCTTGTATTTCCAGTGGGCAGCGATCCCGTACTCTGCGATGTGGTGCATTTCCACTGTGCGGATTTGAACTTCCACCGGACGACCTGTGCCGCCAATTACCACCGTATGCAGCGATTGATAGCGGTTGGGTTTGGGGAGGCCAATGTAATCTTTAAAGCGACCGGGAATTGGACGAAACATGTCGTGTACAACAGCAAGCGCCCGATAGCATTCGTCATTGTTCTCCACAATTATGCGCAGGGCAGCAATATCGAAAATTTCGTGAAATTCCTTTTGCTGACGCTGCATCTTTTGATAGATGCCGTAAAGATGCTTGGGCCGACCGCTAATGTCAACGCAATGAATCCCCAACTGGGTGAGACGATAGCGCAGCGTTGAAATCGACTTTTCTAAACGGGCTTCGCGATCGGCGCGTTTGTCTGTCACCAGCTTTTGCATCTGACGATACGCGTCTGGCTCCAGATACTTAAACGACAGATCTTCCAATTCCCACTTAAATCGACCGATCCCCAATCGATTTGCCAGTGGGGCAAAGATTTCACGCGTTTCCTGAGCGATGCGGCGACGTTTTTCATCAGCCAGATGTTCTAGCGTTCGCATGTTGTGGAGGCGATCGGCTAGCTTCACCACGATCACTCGAATATCTTGCGCCATCGCCAAAAACATGCGGCGGAAGTTTTCGGCCTGACGCTCCGTTTTGCTGGAAAAGTTAAATTTAGAAAGTTTGGTAACACCTTCAACCAGGCGTCTTACCTCAATCCCAAAGCGATGTTCAATCTCTTCGGGGGTGACGTCGGTATCTTCTACGACATCATGCAGAAATCCGGCAGCGATCATCGCTCCACCGCCGCCCAGATCTCTGAGTAGTCCTGCAACAGCGATCGGGTGGCAGATGTAGGGTTCGCCAGATGCCCGATACTGTCCTTCATGCAGACAATAGGCAAACTCAAACGCTTGACACACCAGATTGGTCTCTGATTCAAGACTATCTGGTGTGTCACACAGCAGTGGGGATCGCTTGGTAATTAAACACTCTCGCAGCCAATCTGGAAGAGTGATATCGGTAGGAATAGGGAGAGCCGCTACGTTCATATGTCAAGCCCAAGAGTTTAAGGATGGCTCAAACGTTGATTTTGCTGATTCTACGGTATTAAGTGTGTTTAGGTATACAAAATTCCGAGGCAGATAGTCTGCCCGGAGTAAATTGACAGGAATTTAATTTGTTTTAAGAGAAAAAGGTAGAGGGCCAATTTGAGTGTCCTCTACTTACTAAGAACCAGCACTAAAAAGCGTTTCAGTATAAAAATATTCTCAGACTTCGAGAAAATTAAGCCCAAATTAACCACTTAACTTAAGCTGAGTGTTCTCTAAACAACGTCCGTTCTACTAATATATACAAACTTCTTTACATTTGACTGTCTCGGGAGGGTTAGATCTGAGGAATGAGGAGGTGGGAAGTAAAATTCAGGAGTCAGAATTCAGGAGTCAGAATTCAGAATTCAGAAAGTCTCATTTTGAAGGGGGTACGAGTTTTTCGCGCCGGACGGCACGTGAAATCCGCAGTTGATGAGAGTAAAACCTTACCGCAGGTAAGGTTTTACTCTCATTAATCTGCATAATCGCTCCTGTCTTGATAACATCCAATTTCTTCATCCTCTAACCCTCCTGACTCCTGACTCCTGACTCCTCCCTTCTATCTCCTTCCCCCATGCTCCCCAATTCTCATCGCCAGTATTATCAGGCGTTCTATCAATTTCTACAGCATTTTCAATCCAGGGTTAGTCAGGCTAATCCGGATGCTAAAGCGCTTCAGATCGCGTTTTTGGATATGCAGCAATACTTTCAACAGCAGATTGCCAGCTTAGATTTGGATGCGGATGACATTGCCTCTGAGCAATCCTCTAAAGTGCGATCGCTGCAAACTGAGATCAACAAACAACTGCGGCTGCTGGCGACGGATGTCATGTTTCTGCAAACGGCTCGTCAACCGCTCACTGTGCAGCAACGGCAGGGCCAAATGGGCGATCGCCTCCAGCTTTTGCAGCGCTACTGTGAGGCACTGTTGCAGGATGAGCCAACCGATATTTGAAGCACCACTCGTTTTTTCTGCAATCCACAGTGGTTTAATTGTAGAAGTTTGATGGAGTGCCCGGTGTGCAGTGTCCCAAAGAAAAGCATGTAGAACTGATTGATAGTACGTTAGCAGGCCACTTAGCCGTTAAACATTGTCCCACCTGCGACGGTAGCTGGATTCCAGCCGAAAACTATCACGACTGGAAAGAGCAACAGCCTGCAACCGATCGAAAGCCGCTACCGCCTCCGTTGAATATGGATTATGGGCGATCGCCCCTGGATACACGGGGTGCTTTGTGCCCGGAATGTAATTGCTATCTGGCTCGTGCGAAAGTGGGGTCAAAAAATCCGTTTTACATCGAGCGGTGTGTGAACTGTGGTGGAATCTGGTGCGATCGCGGCGAGTGGGATGTGCTGGAGACGCTGGGACTACATGCCCACATTGAAATCCTGTTTTCAAATGAATGGCAGTTTCGGGTCAAAGAAGCAGAGCAGGCCGAACGAGAACGTCGCGCTACGGTTGAAAAACTGGGAGACGAACTGGCGAATCGTGTGTTTGAGTTAGCTGAACTGCTAGAAAACCATCCCAACGGAGATTTTGGTGTGGCCTATCTAATGCGACGGTTTGATAAATAAAGCTCGATATCCCGATTTTGCGTGCACGACGCGCACGCAAAATCGGGCTTTTGGGAGAGTTGTGCGTCGCACAACTCTCCCAAAAGCCCGTTCGTCGAATTCACGTTAGCTCGGTATGGATCAGGAGGCACTGTGGGAAGCTACCAATTTCCAGACGACTTTATGTGGGGTACCGCTACAGCGGCCTATCAGATTGAGGGTGCTGCTGCCGCTGATGGCCGCAAGCCCAGCGTATGGGATACCTTTAGCGAAACTCCAGGCCGGACGCTGAATGGTGATACGGGAGCGATCGCCTGCGATCACTACCACCGCTACAAAAATGATGTGAAGCTGATGGCAGAACTGGGCGTTAAACACTATCGCTTTAGCATCGCCTGGTCGCGCATTATTCCCGATGGTCGGGGAGCCGTAAATGAAGCGGGTGTTGATTTTTACCGCAGGCTGGTGGATTGCCTATTGGAACATGGGATTACACCCCACGCCACTCTGTTTCACTGGGACAGTCCGCAAGCGTTAGAAGATTTGTATGGTTCCTGGCGCAGTCGTGAGATGGCTCAGGATTTTGCCGATTATGCGACAGCCGTGGTGAGTCGATTGGGCGATCGCATTACAGATTGGATGACCATTAATGAGATTGTTTGCTTCACGCATTTGGGCTATGGCGTTGGTCAGGTGCCCGTTCACGCACCGGGGACGGTAGTAGACAGCCTCAAAGCGGTCTGGCAAACGTCTCATCATGCGCTGCTGGCTCACGGGTTAGGCTGTCAGGCGATTCGAGCGGCTTCTCCAGGGCCTTGTTCAGTTGCGCTAGTGGATAATTTTGTGCCGACGGTGCCGATTAGCGAATCGCCTGCCCATATCGAGGCGGCAAAGCGAGCCTTTCCGGTGAACGGCACCAATGGCGGCATTCTTTTTCCGGCGTTAACGGGAGTCTATAGCCCTGCCCTGTTGGATCAGTTGGGGTCAAACGCGCCAGATGTAAGGGATGGCGATCTGGAGATTATTTGCCAACCGTTGGATTGGATGGGGCTGAATCTTTACTTTGGCACTTATGTGCGAGCGATCGACCAGGCACCGGGATATGAAGTGGTGCCTTTTCCGACCAGCTATCCTCGATTGAACATGCCCTGGCTTCACATCATGCCAGACTGCATTTACTGGGGAATTCGTCATATTCGCGACACCTTAGGACGGCCAGATCTACCGCTGCGAATTACCGAGAACGGATGTGCCACGGAGGATCAACTCACGGCATCAAAAGAGGTGCTGGACTGCGATCGCATTCTTTACCTGCGCGAACACTTCCGTTCCGCTCACCGAGCCATCATTGAAGGCTATCCCCTGCACGGCTATTTCATCTGGAGCTTGATGGATAACTTTGAATGGGCCTGGGGAAACGATCGCCGTTTTGGGCTGGTGTATACCGACTATGTGACCCAGACCCGGATTCCCAAAGCGAGTTTCCACTGGTATGCGGAGTGCATTCGGCAGAATCGAGCGGTTTAGGTGTTGGGTGTTGGGGGTTTGGGTGTTGCTTCCTCATCTCCCCTATCCTCCCCATCTCTCTTGTCCTGCCTTCTGACTCCTGCCTTCTGCCTTCTGACTCCTGACTCCTGACGTCTGGCCTTTGCCCACCTTCTAGCAGAAATTCCTCCCTTACAGTTAAGATTTGGCAGGGAAACGGGCAATCTCAGAAGAGCATTCGTTTCTTCATCAAAACTTTAAGGTCGGATCTAGAGGGTAAAGCCATGAAAGTCATCCACCGAATTATTGCTACATTCGGACTTGTTTCATCTCTGGTCGCAGCACCCGTCGTCGTTTTGGCGCAAACTGCTGCACCTACAGGCCAGCCAGATGCACCCACAGGCCAGCCAGATGCTAGCAGCCCATCCACGACTCAAGCGGATGCGATGGATGCTTACAACCAGGGGGTGAAGAACATTGAAGATGAGGATTATGGTGATGCGATCGCGGATTTTGATCGGGCGATCGCTGCAAATCCTGACTTGACGGAAGCGTATCTTTACCGGGGCATTGCCCGTGCGGAATCGGGTGATCAGCAGGGGGCGGTGGATGACTTTAACGAAGTGATTCAGCGCGATCCAAATCAGGCAGAAGCTTATTTCAGGCGTGGCGTGGCTTACTACAGTCTGGGAGATAAACCGCAGGCGATGGCCGATCTGGATCAGGCGATCCAACTCAACGCGGATAATGCCGGAGCGTATTTTTACCGGGGCGTGTTGCAGGTCGAGAATGGTGATCAATCCGCTGCTCTCCAGGATTTTAATCAGGCCATTCAGCTCAAACCTACCTACGCAGAAGCCTATGTGTATCGTGGATCGCTTCAAGCGGCGGCTGGCGATCGCCGTACAGCCCTGAGCGATTTTAACCGGGCGATCGAGATTAATCCCAGATATGGCGCAGCCTACCTTAACCGGGGGAGCACCCAATATGCGCTAGGAAATCGGGATGCCGCTTTGGAGGATCTAAATCGCGCCGTTCGGTTAAACAATAATTCTGCGGTAGCGTATTACAACCGGGGATTTGTGCTGGCCACAACGGGCGATCGCGACGGTGCTCTAAATGACTTTAATCGGGCGATCGAACTCAAGTCAGACTATGCTCAAGCCTATTTCAGTCGGGGTGTATTACATGCCGATTTGGGCAATCAGCAGGACGCGATTTCTGATCTGAATCAGGCCATTACTCTCAACCCCAGTTACGCGGAGGCGTACAAGGAACGGGGCGATTTGCTCGTGGCTGATGGTAATGCTCAGCAAGCGGTTGAGGACTATTCTCGCGCTTTGGAGATCCGGCCTAATTATGCCGAAGCGTATTCGGCGCGTGCCAGTGCCAGAGTGCAGGTTGGCGATGGGGGTAATGCTTATCAGGACTTAACGCGAGCGATTTCTCTCAATCCCGGAGATGCGCAATCCCTCAGCAGTCGGGCGGATATTCGTTCCGATGCGGGAGATTTACAGGGCGCGATGGCAGACTACACGCAGGCTATTCGAATTAATCCCAATGATGCCGATGCTTACTACAATCGCGGCTTGCTGCGTGCTCAGATGGGCATTCAACAGTCTGCTCTAGAAGATTTCCGTCAGGCGGCCAATTTGTACATGCAGCAAGGCTCTGCCGAGGGATATCGCAATTCACTGTCGCAGATCGAAAAGCTCCAGTAATCACGCGTGAATTACGACAAGTGCGTAAAAAGGTGTCCGCGCGACGCGCAGGGCACCTTTTTACGCCAATTCAGCCGCGCGTCGCGCGGCTGAATTGGCGCTAGCGAGTTCACAGATTATTAAACTCTTCCTTTAGAAGTACGTTCTCTTGCACAATTCTCTCTAAGATAATTTTTTAATTAAATTGAGAGTTGGTGCATATGACCGATTTGCCCCCGTCTGATCCAACGCCCTCTCCACGCGATCGCGATGAATTGATTGCCGTTGTTGTAGCCTTTGCGGCGATCGGTTCGATTCTGGTATGGGGATTAACTCGTAACGACGGATTGGATGGATGGAATGGAGTAATCGGTTCTACACCCTGGCTGCAACCTTCTCCGAATGCCTCATCGGACGCTAATCCTCCAGTATTGCCATTCTTTAACCCTCAATCTTCTCCTCAAACGGGGGAATCTGAAAATCGTAATAGGGTGGTTGAACCCCTTCCCACTGATCTAGAGGGGCGATCGCCTCAAACCAGTTCCACTATTTCACCTGTTGTGCCTGTTCCAGTTGAACCGTATGATGCTGCTCCTGCTGAGACTTCAGAAACGGCTGAATCGGCTGTAGTGGCAGCAGTTCCACCCGTTGAGGCTTCTCCTGCTTCTACGCCTGTGTCATACTCCGATGTCCCTGCTGACTACTGGGCCTATCCGTTTATTGCGGGTTTAACGCAGCGAGGCATTGTCACCGGATTTGAGGACGGTACGTTTCGTCCCGATCAGCCGCTAAGCCGTGCAGAATATGCGGCGCAGGTGCAGCAAATCTTTGATCAGCAGAAACAAAATGCGATTACATTTCAGGATGTACCGTCTGACTTTTGGGCACGCTCTGCCATTGATACGGCAGTGAAGATTGGCTTTTTGAAAGGGTATCCCGGAAACGTATTTCGACCCGATCAACCGATTCCCCGATATCAGGTGCTCCTTTCTCTCGCCAATGGTTTTGACCTGAATCCACCTGCTAACCCGGCGACGGTAGTGAGTACGTATCAGGATAATGCTCAACTTCCTGGTTATGCAGTCCCGGCGATCGCGGCTGCAACGAGCAAAAGCATAGTTGTCAATTATCCAGATATAAATGTGCTGCATCCCAATCGGTCTGCTACGCGTGCTGAAGTGGCGGCCATGATTTATCAAGCCTTAGTGGCAACGGGACGAGCAGAGCCAATTCAATCAAACTATATTGTGCAGCCATAAACAAACGTGAATTCGATAGCGCCATTTCAGCCGCGCGACGTGCGGCTGAAATGGCGTAAAATTGTGCCCCTCGCGGAGCGAGGGGCACAATTTTACGCTTTCGTCGAATTCAAGTTAAGAAAACGTGTTTTCTTTTCGTTTTCCCAAGGGGGGTAGTAGTACAGCGCACTACTACCCCCCTTGTTGGAGACTCACGTTAAACAACGCGCAACTTTTCTATGGCTCTACGCATTAGCGCTAGGACGGGGTGCAGGGGTTCAACCCCTGCTGTGGGAGCAATACCCCCACAGCTCTTTCAGAACGAGATTTATTGAAACTCGACCGTTGCATTACGAGCTTTGAAGGTACATTCGCCCCGCTTTTGGACAGCACCTCCTCCCTGTCCTACCCATTCGCTAACGTAGTCAGCCTCAGCAGCACAGTCGATTCGCAATCGCCAAACTCCTGTTCCACTACAGGTTGCAGTGGCGGCGGTGTTATTCACCTGGGTAGTACAATTCAGATTTCCATTGGATGTAGTTGCGCTATACGCCGGACGTATCAGACCGAATGTGAGGGCATTGATTGCGAATACTCCTAGCGCAATTCCAGTGATGTGTTTCCGATCAAAATTTGCACGAATTTCTTTTGTGAATTTGGTATTCATGATGTTCTCCTTAATCAATTGAGACTGCTTAAAAAACAGAAGTTCCTTAGCAAGTGCAACATCATTAAATGGATGATATGCTCTCTAGCTGAACTATCCTCATCGTAGAAATCTGACAGTTATTATTCGTCTGAAAATCGTCTTGGGTTGCTTTCAACGAAAGTTGAAACTTGACCATGACTTTCGTTGAGTGATTTGTTCTAATCGTCGCGGTTTTAACCGCTACTCTCCCAACTTTCTCAGCAATTCTCATTTTGAAATCGATTGCGGATTTGACGCGCTAAACCTGCAATCGGTGGCAGTACGCGAACTTGTACTGCCACCGATGTGCATTATGAGAATTGCTGCAACTTTCTACCTTAGGTTCCAGTTAAGTCTCTGCCTGGAATGGATGAATGTACCCGCATTGATTCCTACCATGAGCAAAGCAGTACTTGTAGGAGCAGACTCATGGGAATGATAGGAAAACTCCGATTGCTGGGGGCTACTCTCCTTAGCTTTAGCCTTCTCCATATAGGTAGTGCTTATTTGCCGCTTGATTCAAACTGGCAGATTACGGGCGATCGCGCTATGGCGACGAGCGGAGGACGGGCGCGGGGAGGATCGTTTGATGAACCTGCTCCATCTGAACCTATACTCAATGATGGAGGCTTTAGTGGTGGTAGGGGTTATACACAGCCACCGTATTCGACCGATCCTTACGGTGATCCCTACGGTGATCCGTATGGGTATTCCAGACGATCGCCTTACTATCCGCGCGATCGCTATGATCGGCAACCGCCTGTTATCGTTCCCATTCCCGACACAGCCCCCTACGGTCCTTACTCTACTCCAGTCTATCCCACGACTGGAGTTGGCATTCCGCCTATCTTTTTTCTAGCCGGGATCGCATTATTCTTGTTTGTTCCGATTCTCTTGAATGGATCACGATTTAGAGGATTTAATGGAGCAAATAGCCGAGCCGCAGGCAGAGAATTTTTGAATGACACCGTTACTGTGACTCGCCTTCAGGTTGCGCTGTTAGCGGGGGCGCATCCGCTTCAAGCCACTCTGGATCAGATCGCCACGCGCAACGATCTGCAATCGAAGCAAGGTTTGAGTGCAATGCTGCAAGAAACCGTGCTGGCGTTGTTGCGATCGCCAGAGTATTGGAGTCACGTCCGCGTCGATTCTGAAACGGTAAACAGCCGTCAGGATGCGAGTCGTTTATTTGAGCAGCTCTCTATTGAAGAGCGCAGCAAAGTGAAGTCTGAAACGTTAGTGAACGTGGGCGGGCAGGTGCAACGACAGACAATACAAATCAGCACAGAGGACAATCCCAATAGTGGATATATCGTTGTGACGTTGCTCTTGGGAACTGGCGACGATCGCCCACTGTTAACGCCAATTCACTCAACCACTGAACTTCAGGCGGCATTGCAAAAGCTAGGAGCGATTTCTCCCAGTGCATTACTGATATTTGAGCTTTTATGGACGCCTCAAGATCCAAGAGATGTTCTTTCAAGAGATGAATTGCTGAGCGAGTATCCCACTATGACACAATTGTAGCAGGGGCGAGGACTCGAACAACTTTAAACTTGATATCTTTTTTCGCTAAATCTCCGGCACTTAAAAAGAATGGACGGTCTGAATCTTTTTCAAATACCTCTTCAAAATAGTGACCCATGCGGCATTCCATGTGATACCAGGCCAGTGCCATAAAATAGCGTCTGGGCCATCCCCGAAATGATGCGGCCTGATCGTCTGCGCTCGATTCCATCGGAATCCAACCCCAATCGGGAATATAGAATTGCAGCCAGACATGGTTAAAGTCCGGTGATAAGAACACGGATTCTGAACCCGCCTGCATTTTATAGGCTGGAACTTTGTAATTGCCGCATTTACGAGCCGGAATGTGATTCAGTCGGAACAGCGACAGAAATACGTTGAGATATTCACCACATGATCCTTCACCATTTCTCAAAACGTCTGCTGTACCGTCGCTGTAGCTGTCCATTTTGTAGGTGATTTTCTCGTAAATATAGTCTCGAATGGCTTCTGCTTTTTTGATGATGTTGTGACGATCGCTCCCCCTTAGATGCCGTACAGCATCCTTGGCAGCCTGCTGTACAGACTCGCGATCCATGTCTAACTGATCTTCATTTTTTAGGTATCTGGAAAACTGCGATCGCTCATCTTCGGTGAGTTCTCTGGCTGTTTCCTGCGCTAAACAATGGCGAATTCCAAACATGCGAACGGTTGCTTTCCAGCCAAAGATTCGCCGTTCCGAATGCAGATCCAGTTTGGGAATTGAGAAAACAGCAACCTTTCGATGTTCTTCTTCTGCGATTTCCTTAATTGCCATATCGAATCCGCCAATTTTCTCCAGCGACACGAGATGCTGGCGATCGCTATTCATTGGCAGTGAAATCTTCCATTCCAAGTTCTCTACAGACGGATGCGCGTCTGCTATTTCCGGTAATGCATATAGTTTTTCAACGTAATACATTTCTACCAGCACGCCGTTTGATAAGACGGTTTTATGGGCTTCGTCGAGTTTGTAAACCAATGGATAAATAAAATTATCGGCAACAGTCCATTCGCGATCGCTGCCGTAATGGGTTTGAATTTGCAGTTGAAATTCGCTATCGCCAGTATCGTAGACCTCAAAGCTATGTCTGGAGTATGCCACATACAGTAACTCTTGTTTTGCCTTTGTAGAATAAACGGCAGTAATTCCTGTCGGATTTTCAAAGGGCGTTAAAATCTCGTAAATAACGGTATTGATTTTAAGATCGAAACAATAAACGGTTTGTTCTTTTGAATCCACGACAAATAGATCGCCGTTGAAGTAGCACAAATCATCAATTCCTTTACCGGGTGTTGTGCCAATTTCTGTGATGGACTCTGTTTGGCGATCGCACGCTAAAATCAACTGCTGATCTGTTGTTAGATAAATCGTTTGCTCGGTAACAGCGATTCCAGTCAAATCACCGCG
>DATNPS010000336.1:0-9382 GCA_036703095.1 Crinalium sp.
GATGCCCAACGCGATCGCATTCCCACTATTTCAATCGGCCCGATCGCACGATATTGATGATCAACCACAATCCCAGTAGACTCGCGACTGCAAACAAAACATCGCTAATCCAATACACCTGACTTACCGCCGCATTGGATGAAATGATCGCAGCACCGATGATTAGCGAACCGACCACAATACTAAACGACAGGCGGTTCGCAGACGCATCTACCGTTCGCCGCATGGCATCGAGTTCTCGCAAATTTAGATTCCATTGCAACGTCTCGGATGTCACTCGATCGAGCAATAGCTCAAGCTGTCGGGGGGCTTGCAGTGAAAGACTTTTGATATCCAGAATCGTTCTTAAGAAAGCAGGCAGCGGCGCTTCACCGATAAGCTGACGCTCGAATAATTCCGTCATTAATGGACGAATTTGGGCCGGGAAGTTAAATTCAGGGTCGAGGGTGCGAGCTACCCCTTCTAAGTTGGCGATCGCCTTGGCACACAATCCCAAATTTCCGGGCACCTTAATTTTGTTTTTGCGAGCGGCTTGCAGCACTTCGTAGAAGAGTTGGCTGAAGTTCAACTCTGACAAACTAGTGCTGTAATATTGTCGCAACAGGCGATCGAAATCATTCTCCAATCGAATCAAATTGACAGGTTGATCAGACGGAGCCAGTTGCAGCGTCAATTGGGCACATCGTTGCGCATCTAAACTCACGATCGCCAAAATCAGCTCCAGCAAAATCTCTTGAGTGCGTGGATCGAGTCGTCCAATCATGCCGCAATCCAGCAGCGCAATCTGACCTGTCTTCAAGTAAAACAAATTCCCGGGATGCGGATCGGCATGAAAAAAGCCATCCAGACACATCTGCTGAAAAAACGCTCGCAGTAACAAGTTCGCAATCTCTCGCCGTTCGGCTAAAACATCCCCATTCTGGGCTTCTCGCAACGACGTCGCAAGAAGTAACGGATCGCCATCCAGCCATTCCATCACCAGCAGTTTATCGGTCGTCAGTTCCCAAACAATGCTGGGAACGACGATTTGTTTAGGGTCAAACCATCGGCTCGTCGATAAGTTTTCCTTTAATTCTTCGGTATAGTGTGCTTCCCGCGTAAATTGCAGTTCCGCTCGCAACGCCTGGGCGAATTCGTCTGCTAACGCATTAATGTTGTAATATTCGCCAAATTCAGTCTGGGAAACGAGGCTGGCGATCAGACCAATGAGCGCAATATCCTGCTCTACGACGATATCCAGGTTGGGACGCTGCACTTTAAGGGCAACATCTCGGCCATCTTTCAATACAGCGCGATAGATTTGGGCAATAGAGCCTGCCGCCACAGGTTCAAAGTTAATCGTGGTAAACGTATCTTCCAGCGATTGCAGTAGCTGTTGACGAATCACGACCTCAATTTCAACCCAATCTACGGGTGGAACTTGCGCCTGTAGCGTGCTTAACGATTCGATATAGGCCGGAGGCAAAAGATCTGGGCGGGTACTGAGTAATTGCCCTAGCTTGACGTAGACCGGGCCAAGTTCTACCAAAATATTTCGCAAAACGGTGGGTGGCGGCAACTTCGGTTCATCTGGACTGCCGCCTGCTAATAATCGCCGCATGTAATCCCAGCCATTTCGGAGGACTACTTCTGCAATTTCACCCTGACGGGAACTGGTTTGAACGATGCGAGAGAACATGGGGGTTGGGGTGTGGGGTGTGGGAAAGAGGGGATGTGGGGAGGATGGGGAGGATGGGGAGGGTGAAGAAGGTGGGGAGGGTGAGGAGATTAATAATATTTTGCTTCCCTATCTCCCCCATCTCCCCTATCTCCCCCATCTCCCTTGTCCTCCTCGTCTTCCTTGCTTCTCTAGCCTATAACCTGAAGCTGAAATGGTGCGATCGCCCGCACGACATAGAGACTATAAAAACGATAAAGCGACGTGAACTCGATAGCGCCATTTCAGCCGCACAACGCACGGCTGAAATGGCGCAAAAAGGTGCCCCGCACGTCACGCGGGACACCTTTTTGCGCAGTCGTCGAATTCACGTTAAAGCGAGGGAAAAGAAATCTTTTCCCTCGCTTCGCTAATTTGGGAAGAGTGTTTACAGCAAATCCTTATATCTGGGATCGGCGTGTAGTGTTTTCAAGACCTGTTTGATTTCCTGAGTTCGGTCTTTCTTGACGATTAGGGTGACTTTGCCATCTCGGACGATCACCGTGTCCTCTAAGCCGATGGTGACAATGACATCATCCTCATCGGTTGCATAAAACAGCGCACCTGTTGTATCCAGTCCCACATGGCGAGCCAGTTCGACATTGGGATTTTCGCCTTTTAACAAGCGTTCAATTGCATTCCAGTCACCCAGGTCATCCCAGCTAAAGGTAACGGGCACCACATACGCTCGATCGGTCTTCTCCATTAGCGCGTAGTCGATGCTGAGTTTCGGAAGCTGAGGATAGACGGACGGCCCTTGCTTTTCTAATGGTTCAATAATCTCTGGGGCATGAGTATGCAGTTCAGCCAGCGCGACTCCAGCTTTAAAGATGAACATGCCGCCATTCCAGCTAAAGCGACCGCTCGATACAAATTCTTCAGCAGTAGGGCGATCGGGCTTTTCGGTAAACCGATCGACCTTATAGACTGGACATCCGCCGAAGGAACCGATTGTTTCGCCTTGTTCGATATAGCCGTAGCCTGTGGATGGGTAGTTGGGTTTGATGCCCAATGTGGCGATCGCCCCCTTTTGCTCTGCCAGTTCTGCGGCGGCCCGTAGCGTCTGGTTAAAGATATCTTCTTCGCCAATCCAGTGATCGGCTGGAAAAAAGCCAACGATGGCATCGTCACCATAACGTTGCGCAATTTCTAGCGTTGCCCAGGCTACCGCCGGAGCCGTATCGCGACCTTCCACTTCGATCAGCAAATTGGCTTCGGGCAGGTTAGGAAGCTGTTGTCTCACACCATCTGCCAGGTGGCTAGCCGTAATTACCCACAGTCCGTCCCATCCTCCCGCCAACTCTAATAGGCGATCGGCGGTCGCTTGCAAGAGGCTCTTGCCGCTGCCGTCTAAACTCAGAAATTGTTTGGGTCGATCTCTACGGCTAAGGGGCCAAAATCGCTCCCCTTTGCCGCCCGCCAGAATCACAGGTATCATGGGCGTCTCGTTATAACTAGCTAAATTCTCGCCGATCGTACTCGGCTTTCATAATATTTCTTTCAACCCAAGGTGGAATTTCGCGGCTACTTTACAAGAACTTCATCGTTATAGTGCGTCGTGGCGGTGTGACAACTGATCAAACCGATTAAGCCTTCGTGATGAAATGCACGTAATTTTTAAGATAAATTTCTGGAATGTTGAATTTTGCAGGTGTAGATCCTGTATGCCCCTGATGTTAGGACGGGGCGCAGAGGTTTTACCTTTGGCTGTTGTGCGCCCAAATATGCGTTTGGCTTTGATGTCTTAACGGGCCGCACTAGCTATAACTCTGTAGATTTACGGCGTAGGAAAGAGCCAATCCTGCTTTAATCCATCATTGGACTGATCGTTGTTGTACATCTGTCACTTGATAGACTGTCTGAGCCGCAGTTTCTTGGCTTAATAGACTATAGATGAAGAAAAGATTAATAACAGTGATGAGGGAAAAATTAATAACAGTAATTCGTGCTGAAATCCCGATGGTATGGCGGAAGCGCCGATAGTCTTACTGGTGGCATGGGCGATCGCAGGTTATTTGCCACGCAAATGTCACAATCAGGCCAAATCTTCCGTCTATAATCGCAAAAGGTTACAGTGAGTAAATATATCTAAAGATACTCTTAACAAAAACGACAATTGAAGTAAGAGGTGTGAGGCGGAGTGGGACGGTCAATACAAGAATCGAGTTTAGAACAGGCTGAAGCGCAGCCTTCACAGGATACAGAGGACAGCAGTACGCCAAAACCAGTGGCGGTTCCGATGAAATCAACGGTTGTCATCAATTCCGCTAAAGCTCCCAGAACCAATCTGGCGCAACAGCTCTTTTGGGGATTCCTATTTTTGTTTACGGCTGGTGTCTCCGCGACGGTCGGCATGGCTTTAACCTTGATGACACCGATCCCGGCGGCGATCGCTCCACACTCCCCCGATCAGCGCGTGTCCTTCGGAGACCTCTGGAACAAAGGGTTTGGCTATCGCATCACTCGTCCCGTCAATATTTTGGTGATGGGAATTGACCGAGTTCCTGGCGTTCCAGACGGCTCAAAAGAAGTATTTGCCGGACGCAGCGACACGATGTTGCTGGTACGGCTTGATCCCACGAGCGAATCCGTGAATGTCTTATCGATCCCACGCGACACACGGGTCGAGATTCCGGGGCTGGGCGTCAATAAGATTAACCATGCCAATGCTGCCGGGGGAGCCGAATTAGCGGCCCGAACAGTTAGTTCTAATATGGACGGCATTACGGTCGATCGCTATGTTCGGGTTAGCACCGAAGCGTTTCGCGAGTTGGTGGATTTAATGGGTGGGGTGAGGGTGTTTGTTCCCTACCGCATGTTTTACAACGACAACACCCAAAACCTGCATATTGACCTCCAGCAGGGTTGGCAAACTCTGAACGGGCAGCAGGCTGAAGGATTCGCCCGATTTCGTCATGATGCCTATGGAGATGTAGGTCGGGTACAGCGTCAGCAGCAGCTCATTCGGGCCTTGCGCGAGCGGGTGATGAGTCCTGCGGTTTTGCCTAAGCTGCCGGAAGCCCTGCAAATCCTACAGCGCAACCTGGATACCAACCTCAACCTGGATGAAATGCTGGCGCTGGTCAACTTTGGCTTAAATCTCAAGCAAGATCATTTCCGCATGGTCATGCTTCCGGGTCGCTTTAGCTCACCCCAGGAATTTGTCGCCAGCTATTGGATCATGGATCGTGATGGCCGCGATCAGATCATGCAGAACTATTTCGATGTCAGCTCTGCGGTTGGGGTCGCTACCCAGGAGGATGTTAACAGCCTCAGAATTGCCGTTCAGAACGCCTCTGGCAATCCAGCTCTGGGTCGGGAAGTTGCCCGATATTTGCGCGATCACGGATTCAGAAATGTTTATGTAGTGCGAGACTGGCCCGACCAGCAAAGCGAGACGCAAATTATTGCCCAACGGGGTGATTTACAGGGAGCCTCTACGGTTGGAACGACGTTAGGGGTCGGACAGGTTGTTCCTGCCTCCACGGGCGACCTGGAATCGGATCTGACCATCCGAGTCGGTTCCGATTGGTCAAACCGTCCAGCAGATACCAGTCCGGCTCTTTAACATGTCATTCGATCATTTCAAGGGTCTCAAGAGTCAGCAATTCTCATTTTGAAGCCAGTTGCGGGTTTTGCACACCCGTCGGGCGCACAAAACCCACAACTGGAGTGAGATAAGCTTTCTTGCGGGGAACTTGCCTCACCGCAGTTGCCTATTGAGAATTGCTGTTTAACGTGAATTCGACGAACGGGCTTTTGAGAGAGTTGCGCGACGCGCAACTCTCTCAAAAGCCCGATTTTGCGTGCGCGTCGCGCACGCAAAATCGGGCTATCGAATTCACGTTGTTTAGGAGTAGCGTCAGCCGCAGAGAAGCAGTTTGCGCTAAGTTTAAGAATGATGAGATTGAGCTATTTAAAGTGTTTAATGCCATTGACCTTAAAGGAACTTGGCGTCGTTGTTTGAGTGCGATCATCATAATCGCCCTGGCCTGTCTATGGCTATTGCTAAGCGCCACCCCTGCGATCGCCGCTCAAGACACCGTCAACTACAACAACGCCAACCTGAGCAAGCAAGACTTTTCGCACACCGATTATTCCGGGAAAGCGTTTGTATCGGCTGAAATGCGCGAGATCAATTTCGAGGGCGCGAATCTGACCAATGCCATCTTGACCAAAGCCGTCATGCTGGACGCCAATCTAGAAGGGGCCGATCTGACTGGAGCATTAGTCGATCGCGTCTTTCTGTTGGGAGCCAATTTGACCAATGCGATTTTAGAAGGCGCAACAATGACGCGCACCAGCTTTCAGGATGTCACCATTACGGGTGCAGACTTTACAGACGCCATTCTGGATCGCTATGAAATCGCCCAGTTATGTGAACGCGCAGACGGTGTAAACCCGACCACCGGAGTTGACACACGAGATAGTTTAGGCTGCCGTTAAGCTAAGCCCAGGAAGAGATAGCGTCCCATTCCAAAACATCCTGCATCAGAGAGGCGTACCCTGCTGTATTGGGATGCAAGCCGTCTGCACAAAGACGCGATCGCCACCAGGATTCACCTCGCCCTAACCAGAGGTCAAACACATCCAGGTAGGGAATCTGCCGCTCTATACAGGCCAGACGGGTCGCTTCTTTGTACTGATGCTGATCAGCATGGTTATAGTATAGAAAATTTGAAAACGGCATCCGCGACTCATCCACGGGAGTCATGCCAACGAATAGAACAGAGCAAAGCCGTTGAGCCTGATCGAGCAATTCTGCTAAATCATTCTCAAATTCGTTAAATTCTGTAAAGTTCCGTCCATAGGGTCGGCCCAGACGCGCCGAATCATTCACACCAACTGAAAGGATAATCACATCCGGTACCCGATGGCGCAATTCACCGCGATTGCGAAACTCATCTTCTAACCGTTGAGAAACCTGCTTGACGCCATCCCCACGAATGCCCAGGTTGTACATCACATGACCGGGGCTGGTGGGTAACATCCAGCGTCGCCGCAATCGCTCAACCCAACCGCCTCCCTCTGGATCACCAAAGCCGTAAATCAGGCTATCTCCTAAGGCAACCACTCGTAAAGATTGAGCCTGGTTTTGAGAGAGAGGCGATCGCTGAACAGATTGATTGATTAACGTTTGCATGTCGTATGTCAATAAAAACGACTGTAAAACAGGAGTGTAATTTAGCTATCCCTATGCCTTGGGACTTTACCATTCAAAGGGACACTTTGCAATTCTTCGCACATCTATACTAATCTACATGCTTCCCGAAGCTGGCCAGGACGACCACACAGGCTGACGGCAATTCTCACGATTCTCTTAACCCATCTCGGGTTTGGCACGCTTGTTTGACGTGCCAAACCCGAAATGGGTGGTAATGCAAGCTCACCGCAGGCGAACTTGCATTACCACCCATTTGCACAGTGAGAATTGCTGCCCCTACGTTTCTGTCCCCATGTAATTGCAAACGCCATCATACTGATTTCCAGTCGGAAGGGAGTATTGATAAACTGGAGGAGCAGATGGCTCTCCAGTTTTGGATACGTCTGTAGTTCGAATCCTGTTTACCCACTTTTATCGTTGCAACGTTTATGCAAAAGCGCTCAGCCCTCGATACCAGCCAACTCATGCGTCGGGCAGAAGACCTGATCGGTGCGGCTTCTAATCGCTATCGGATTACTGTTCAAGTAGCAAATCGGGCACAGCGTCGCCGTTTCGAGGAGTTTGACAGCCTGGATGACCCCAAAATGAAACCTGTGATTCGAGCCATTATTGAAATGTCTGATGAGTTGACCCAGCCTGAGATTATCGGTGAATAAGCTCCATTTCAAACCGTGACAGACTCGCGATCGCAGATGTTTCCAAAATCAATGCTTAAATTCACGGCCCTGGCGTTACTGACTACAGGGCTGTTTGTTTTATCCATAGCGCTCCCTAAATCGGATGTTTTGCCTGGTGCCAATCCGTCCAACCCGTCGCCCGTAATATCGTTGGGCACGCAGTCGGCGATCGCCCAAACCGTTCGCATCGGTGAGCTGTGGCAAGAGGTTTATGCCCAAATGCCAGACCTGCCACTCGAAAATCAGTATGTTAGTCGGGACACCGGACGGGTTGCGACCAATAGCACCTTAGCCAATCGCTTGATTCGCTATCACACGTTTGTCAAAGGTCGTGCCCCCACCTATCGGTTTGACTGGAAGCTAACCCTGGCCGATTATCTAGGGGCAAATGAGCGCATCATTCCCGGCACATATCCGGGTGCAGATAGCTTTACCAATAGCCCACTGGATGGCGATCGCGCGGCTATCAGAAAACTGAATCGAGCGCAGCGCGACCAGCTCGTTAACATTCTCACCACCATCTTTTCAACACCTGACGACTCAACCACGTCAAATCCATCTGCCAATCCATCCCCCAGTACCACGCCCACTCCCCGACCTGCCGCTTCTCCGTCACCTGCGGGGCCCACCGAAGCCCGACCCGGTGATGCCAGATTGCTGCTGCCCTGAGCTATCCTTTAGAATCATGGCACGTCAACTGAAACAGGGGCCTGGATGGCGTTTAGGATGGGATTCAGACGCTCTGGAGTTTAAAGGCTTGGTCGGTGGAGATGAATGGGCATTCGAATTGACGGAAGCTGAGCTAGACGACTTTTGTCGGCTCATCAATCAACTGGCTCAAACAATGCACCACCTGGCTGCTGAAGTCATGGATGAAGAGAGAATTAGCTGTGAGGCTGAAAGCAATTTAATCTGGCTAGAAGCAGAGGGCTACCCCCATGCCTACAGTTTCCGGCTGATGCTACTTACAGGTCGTCGCGGGGAAGGCTTTTGGTCTGCTGATGTCGTCCCTAATTTAATTCAGGCAACTCAACTACTAAAAGTTTTCTAAAATTCATGACGATATGTTATGCTAGTTAAGCACACGACGGGGCGTAGCGCAGCTTGGTAGCGCACTACTTTGGGGTAGTAGGGGTCGTGGGTTCGAATCCCGCCGCTCCGATTGTTCAAACCTCGCTATACAGCGAGGTTTCGTGCTTTTAAAGAAGGGATTTGGGCTGGGTTCCATTCTCAATAAGGCTTGTCATTTCTAGTCAACTTAAGCCAGTTTCAGCCAGCTTTTGATCGAAAATTGATCGACAGTTTTTCTAACGATCAATATGGCAGACCCTAAACGTAGCAAGGCTCCAAAGGGAACGGTGGTAGTAGGTAGCGATCGCGGTTGGCTGCGATTGGTGTGAACCTTTGCCGGGAAACGCTATGTGATGGCCTTGGGTATGCCTGATGACAAAACAAACCGAGTGATCGCCGAAACCAAAGCCAGGATCATTTATCGGGACATCATCAGCGACAACTTTGATCCAACATTGGAGAAATATAAGCCACAAGCGTCAATTCAGGCAGAAGGTATAAAAGTTGTTGAACTGTTCGAGAAATGGCTCAGCTATAAGGCTCTAGTATTACAGTTGTATTTACGTGGAGAGAAGGTTCGACCGCTTCAGGTAATGGTAAAAGCGAGCCGTAGCTTGATGAGTTCTGCGCCAGATTGACCAATGCAACACATGCTCTAATGAGTAAACCATTGGGAAAAGCAGTTTCCAAACCCACTTCTGCAATTCCGGAATTGTCAGTGGGATAATAATCCTCGTGCCACTTTGAATGCAGCCATACTGCTGTGCATCTTGC
>DATNPS010000354.1:0-5931 GCA_036703095.1 Crinalium sp.
CCAGTGGCACGTCTCTACGGCACCATTGCGACCCACATTTGTGAACCCTTCCCACCAACCATAAACCTGGTACAGACGTGCCAGTGGCACGTCTCTACGGCACCATTGCGACTCACATGGGCGAATTGTTCATCAAACAACCGCATTCATGATTTACCAACAGGATGACGAATTACGAATTACAAATAAGCACCTACCAGACTGTATAGCAGACCGCTAAATACCAATGACGTGATGACAACATACACCAGATCACGTTGTCGAATAAAAAATAAGAGTGACATAATCACGCGAACCACTGGAGTTGCTATTAAAATCAGCAATCCCAATTGAATAATGCCGCGACGATGACCCGACAGCACGGCATCCCAAACACCCTGAGGCGATCGAAACATATCGGGTTCACCCCGGAAGCGGTGATAATCCACAGGTTCCATCCCGTGACGCATCAGGTACAGCACACCGCCCACCAATACCGTCACGCTAGCGATGATCACGCCATATTTCAGCAGTCGGCTGAGCCACACACCAAGCTGATAATCGGGCGATCGCTCATCTACTGTTCCAGGTTGATCGTGACACTCAACGGATAAATCAACCGCAACCTCTAACGATCGTTGGGCTAACGGTCGTTGAGCAGCGATCGATACACTTTGAACCTCTGGCTCCAGCGGTGGCATCCTACATTCCCCCAAATGTGTTGTAAACCATCTTGAATGACATCACGACCAGCACCACGCTAAACACAATGCGCAACACGCTGACCTTTGTTCCGACGAGTACTTTAGCTCCTAGCAGCGCACCGGGAAATACCCCCAACATCACAGGCATCGCCAACCCCGGATCGATATATCCCCGCGCCAAATAGACCCCTGCCGAAACGGCTGCCGTCACGCCAATCGTGAAACTGCTGGTGGTGGTCGATACTTTGAACGGCAATCGCATCACCTGATCCATCGCCAACACTTTGAGTGCGCCCGACCCAATGCCCAGGAGTCCTGATAACACTCCGGCGATCGACATTAGCCCAAACCCCAGCGGAATGGAATTGGCTTGATAGGTCATCAGTCCATCCGGGGTGGGACAGGTGCCGCTGAGTTTAAGCGGATCACCCAGAGGTTCATCTATCTCGTCGCAAAACTCATCCGGTCGGGGCTGTTGCGCCAGGTAGGCAGAGTAGAGCAGCACGATCGCCAGAATTAAGGTCAAAAGTTTAATCGAAATCACAGTGGCCAGCAGTGCCCCAATAATCGCTCCAACCGTGGTGGCCACTTCCAAAAACATGCCCAACCGCAAATTGGTATAGCCCTGCCGTATGTACGTCGATGCGGCACCGCAAGACGTGGCAATCACAGACACTAACGATGCGCCGATCGCATACCGCACATCCACCCCAAAAACAGACGTGAGGAGCGGCACAATCACCACGCCGCCACCCAACCCGGTCAGCGCTCCCAACAGACCAGCCAAGAAAGACCCAACCCAAACCAGTAGTGAAAATTCTAGAACGTTCAGATGCTTACTCCTCTGGGATGTTGAGTTTCTTTGGGTAAAGCGCTAAATATCATCGCGACCTTAAAGGTGTTGTGCCCCAACCGAATGCAGCACGCACCCTTTGGGGTTTGTCACTACTTCTATTGTCATGAAAGACAGACAAAAGCAGCGAATTCGAAAACACTCTGTAACAGAAGCAGAATGCCTCATTCCAGAATGATGGTGTTGAGCGAATCGAGCGGAACGGAGAACACGTAATAGATCACGCCAATCCCCAGCAGCAGGAACGCCATACTCGACAAAATCACCCAGCGATCGGGCGGTTCATAGGTATCTTCTTCAATGTCATTGCGAACGCCGAAGTAATGCTGTGTAGATAACACCACCATGAGCAATCCCACGACTGAAAACGCTAAACCCAATTTCCAGCCGTTTCCAGGCGGTTGGGGAGCGAGTGGCGGACGCAAGATGCGCAAACGAACAATCAGCACGCCAAATCCCATCAGCGCAACCGCACTTCGCATCCAGGCCAAATAAGTACGTTCGTTGGCCAGATGATCGCGAATGCGATTTTGATTTATTCGCTTGGGTTGATCGGATGTATCAACGGTAGATGGTTTGCCGAATCTAGAGAACAACTGCATGAAGATAACAGGGAATGTTGAATAGACAGGGTGCAGGGGTAGAACCCCTAGCTGGGGCGAAGCCCCTATGCCCCTTTGGTTTAACGGGGTGCAGGGGTGGAACCCCTGGCTGGGGGCTTCGCCCCCACACTCTTTTGGTTTTTAATGGCCTAACGAACGTGGCGATCGCTATAACTAATCTACGGGTGCTGCCGGAATCGGTGTGGTCAACGCCGACTGAGTGAGATCCGGAATGTCCCAATTAATGTCGCCTGCTTTGAAGACGTTCGCGGGAGGAATATTAAAGTTGATCACGCCTGTATCGGAATCTTCCGTCACCACCAGTTGAGTGCCCTCCAAAATTTTCACGGCGGCAGCGCTATCGAGCGTTAATCCGGCAACTTTAGCATCGCTGGGAACATACACACCCTTGCACGCCCAGTCATCATCGGTTTCTGCGCCCGCAGGCAATAGATAAATCACCTGGTCAAAGGTGGATTCAGATTTGGCGGGTTTATCTCCATAAACAGCGATCGCCTGACTTGTTTCATTCCGGCAAATTGTATCGCCGCCCGTTTCCATAATGTACTTCTGGTATTGCAGGCTTGTAATTTGTTGCTGTGCGGCTTCAGTAGTCATGCCTTCAGGTAGCGTATTGGTTTCCTGCGCTTGCGTCAGGTTCGTGAGCGTTTCGGTAATCGCTGTGTAATCAGGATTTTGATCTAACGGTGGGCGATCAGCCAATGCAGGCTTTACCAGCATCATATTGAACAGAAAAACTAAGCTAACCAAAAGTAGTTTAATGCGTTTCATTCCAGTTCTCCGTCTAGTTCTGAAGTCATTTGCTTGAAGCGAATGTATGTAATGATTCCTGTGCTTCTCTAATGCTCGTTGACATCCGATACAGCAATGTCAGATATAACGATCTCAGAGACAGCCATGTCGGGCGATCGCACTGCGTTGCGAAACAAATTCAACACAAATAAGCCAGTGATGAGAAGCGTGAGAACAGCTAAACCACGATTTTCTAACGTGTGGCTGTCGATCAAGATCAAAATTCCCAGGCCAATAAGCACAAAGGGAACGAGCTGATTACCGTAGTATGTGAGGGATTGGGCGATCGCAGGGACTTGCATCAAGCGATACGCGGTATAACACCAGACCCCCACCAGCGCAAAGAACACCATGAGAATAATCGTCAGGTGTTGCCAACTGCTGCTGGCAAACAGCGGCACATAAATTCCAATATTATCGCCCCCATTGGCAAACGTAACAGCGGCTACGCTGTAGGTTTGGGGAGAAAGAATGCTGGTCAGCCAGGACTGTTGAGACGTTAGCGGCACTTCTGTATCCTCTTCGTCATCGCTATCTGGCGTGAGTAAACGGCTCACACCAATGGCGATCGGCACGATGCCCAACATGCCAATCCAGGGGCGAGGCAACAGCATACTGCCAAAGAAACCCGGAAGGCTGGCTAACACCAGTGCGGTGAATCCCAAATATTGTCCGGCTACGATATGTCGGCGTCGAAAGGTCGCACTAATTTGAGAAAAGAACAGCAGCAGAATCAAAATGTCATCTAAGTTTGTTGCGGTAAAAGCCGTGAATCCAGTTGAAACGGCTTTCAGTAAATCGCTCATGAATAGCACTCCTCAATCATCGTGCGGCGAGGTGAATCGGGTCGGCGGTAAGTTTGTGGGAATCGAAGACGGCACGACGACTGGTTCAAATGCGGCAAACCGTTCGTGAATTTCTTCGATGCTGTGTTCCATTACACGCACAATGCGGGGATAGCGAATGCGCTGAACAATGAACCAACCACAGGTGACAGTCAAATACAGTAAGAACAGATAGGGAAACAGATTGTAAGGCGCGTCTGGAACCGGAAATAAGCTGCTGCCCGGAATTCCAACACTGCCCAACACGGGTAAGCTCATGAACCCAACGGCTAACACGGAAAACACAACATCACGTCGCCGCAATTTGTTGAGTTTAAACAGGTACACCGGAGCCGCGATCGAAATCAACACGTAAACCGTTAAGAACCCGTAGCTGGCGATCGCCCCCAGATAGCCCATGCTTTCAAACAACGGCACATGAAATAGGGACAACATCGCAGGCACTAAAAACATCAGTACGGAACAGAGCGTCACCGCCACATGGGGCGTGCGATTAAAGCTATGTGCTTCGCCCAGCATGGAAGGAAATAACCCATGTCGCGCCATTGTAAAAAACACTCGTGCTGCCGGATTAATGCTGCCCAACACACAGGCAAAGAAGCTGAATAGAGCACTGAAGGCGACCAAGTCACCCAAGAAACCAACGCCCGCCTGCCGAGACAAAAATCCCAGGGGTTCTTCGGTGGTTGTAATGGCGACACCCGCGCTGCTAAAGCCCACCATTTCGATGTAGGCCATCACCATGAAAAACAGCCCTGCCATGATGGCACTCCCAATGACGGCTCTGGGAATGGTGCGTAAGGGGTCTTTGGCTTCATCCCCTAACGAGGTAGCGCTTTCAAACCCAGAGAAGGCAAACAGCACCAGCACCAGACCCATTGAAATGCCGCCCGGAGTTGCGTTATGCAGCGTTAACTGAGACCAATCCAGCGCAAATCCTGTATGCGCCCAGATGATGATCCCCAGCAGCAAAATGAGAACGATGGATGCTCCTTCCATCCACAGCATGGCTAAGGCGGAAAGCTGAATGTCTTTGTAGGCGGCATACCAGGCGATCGCTGCGCCCACACTCAGCAACAGCAGGGTAGAGGCGTGAACTCCCACAAACCCCAGCAAAACATTGCTGAAGTTAGCAAAACCACACAGCACCGACATTCCGGTAAACAAATAGGCCAGCACCAAACTCCAGCCACAGAGCACGCCTGCGGTTGGCCCCAAACCCTTCGCGATATAGGAATAGAGAGAACCTGGTGAAGCCGAGCGACTGGCAAATTGATTAATGTTGATGCTGACAAACATCAACCCTGCCATGCCAATTAAGAAGCTGAGCCAGGTACCGTTGCCAGCAAGCGCCACAATCAAGCCCAAGTTGGACGCGGGAATGGTGGTTGGCGCGATCACCGCAAACGACTGCGCCAACACTTCTCCAAAGGGAAGACAGTCGGGCCTTAAGCCATGAATACTGCGTGTGGTGTTTGAAATGGATGGATTAGCCATGGGGCAATGTATTAGTAGTTCGGTATTAGTTCGGAGTAATAACTCCTCAATGAACTAGTGATTTGCCTCAGCAAGAATTCATTGCGAAAAGCATATTTCAAATCTATGGGTCTCTACCAATAGAATCAAATACTCTTTTTTGTTAAATGCATAAACTCTATTTATGAAGCCCTTCTGACAAGGGTTTTAGCCAACCTCAGTAAAGAATACCTGTCGTGAATTTATCCGTTTTCTGTATTTTTAACTTTCCCACTTTCTACATGTAGAAATAGTGATTTATTTCAAAATTGCTAATGCAAATTTGTTAATTCAACTCACATTTTTTTGGAAAAAGAAACGTAATTATCAGATTTTTAACTGGGGATCGGTTAATTCAGATACCGGGTATTTATTCAATGTGAAACCGACTGTGTTTTTTGTGCGTCCGTTGTGCACGCAGAAAACACAGTCGGGGCCATGTGGCTTGCCGTCGGCAACCTCACATGGCCCTAATTTGCATACTGAGCAGCTAAGGAGGAGTACACGCCCCCTCGTTTCCCATCAAAGAAAACATGGTTTTCTCAGAAGAATTGCTGTTTTAGCAGCAATTCTCATTTTGAAACCAATTGCGGGTTTTGCGCGCCCGACGGGCGCGCAAA
>DATNPS010000358.1:0-18223 GCA_036703095.1 Crinalium sp.
GAGAAACTCGTATTGGTCAAGGCTTAGGTTGCTGGGATATGCTTTACTCATCTTGCTCTCTCGGTGCTGTCTACTATCTATTCGCAGCTTATACCGAGAGAGCTTTTTTACCCTCTGCCTAACTTTTCAAACATCCTCTAACCTGGATTATTCACGAACAGTCAAGATAGACACAGGAAAGAGAGCTTGAAACGGTTTAGAATCAAGCTTCCTAGACTTTTAAACATCTCTATTTTGACATGACAGACTGTGGTTCAGATCTGACTTACGATTTTGATACTCCCCGGTTGCTGGTGGTGCAATTTTCAGACCTCCAGTTAAGCTCGGATGCTGGTATTTTGTTAGCTCGTCAAGCCGAGGAACGGGTGCAGGTGTGTCGGGTTTTGGCTGAGAGGATTGAGGAGTGGCGAGACCCCAACAAGATTACCCACAGTCTCTATCAGTTAGTGAGCCAACGAGTGTATCAACTGGTGGGCGGGTATGCAGATGCCAATGATAGCAACCAACTGCGCCACGCCCCAATTTACAAGATCGCCTGTGGTCGCTTACCGGTAGCTCAAGGGGAGTTACTAGCCAGTCAACCAACCATCACCCGATTGGAGAACCACATCAGCAAACGGGAGGTGTCCCAGATGCGCTCAGGAGTGGTCGAGGAATTTATCCAGGGTTACTAAGAGCCGCCCAAGGAGATCGTCTTGGACATCGATGGGTGGGATGACCCGACCCACGGAGAGCAACAATTGAGTTTCTTTCACGGCTACTATCGGCAGCACATGTACTTTCCGGTGCTGATCAACGAAGCGAGCAGTGGGTATCCTCTGGTGGTGCAGTTGCGGGCGGGCAATAGCCATCCCGGCAAAGGAGTGGCAGGGTTATTGCGGTGGTTGTTCTGGCGATTGAAACGAGCCTTCCCCGGGGTACGACTGATCCTCAGAGCCGACGCGGGATTTGCCCTGCCTGAGATTCTACAGGTGTGTGAGCGTTCTGGAGTGGGCTATGCGATTGGCTTTAAGCGCAATGGGGTGACTGAACGTAAGATTGCCCACCTGCTGGAACAGGCTCGCTTGCAGTGTATCCGAACCGGAGACAAAGCGCGTTTATTCGATGATGTCTACTATGCGGCATCCACCTGGGACTATCCCCGTCGCTTGGTGATGAAAGCCGAATGGCTGCCCAAAGGTCCCAATCCCCGCTTTGTGCTCACCAATCTGGAGTTGTCCCCCCAAGCCCTCTATGACTCGTTCTATGTCAAACGGGGAGCGCAGAGCGAACATCGCATTAAAGAACTCAAACTGGGCATCCAAGCCGACCGCCTCAGTTGTCACAGCTTTATGGCCAATCAGTTTCGCTTGCTGTTAGCCCAAGCGGCTTACATCTTGATGCTCACCATTCGCCAAGCCGCCCTGGGTACACCGTTTGCCAAAACTCAAGTCGAGGGTCTGCGCTCACGACTCATTAAAGGGGCGGCTCGAGTCAAAGTGTCTGCTCGACGAATCCTGGTGGAGTTAGCCGCTCACTGTCCCGTTGCCGATGCATTGCGTCGGATTTCGCAGCAATTATGCCGACCCCAGGTGCTGGCATTGAGCTAATTTTTGACCTTTCATAGGATTCGTGTGTCTTTCGAGCCTAAATTAGGGCTATTTGGGGCTTTTTCGGCTCTCTTCGTGGCAGTTTTATCCACCGTTGACTGATTCATGCCAATCTCGCTCTTCAATCTGGATACATTCCTCAGTCTTCTACTGCTCATGAATAATGCAGGCTAACTAACCCCTCGATTGCTATATAGCACGGCTGAAAGGGTACAAAAATTTATTAAGTCCACAATCCTGAGACACAATAAGAGCAGAGTTGCTTCCGTGACATATCCATCTGAGCCTAGTGACTATGCCGAGCCTAGTGTCTGACTACAAAAATCTGCTGTCTGACTTGATTGCCCGCTATCGTTCCCGAGTCGATTACCTGGCAATCCGTCTGGAGGAAGCTGAGGGAACCGATATTCTGCTGCGGGGCGATCGCGTCGAAACCTTGAGTGAAGGCATTTCTATTGGTGGCCAGGTGCGAGCCTGCTATAAAGGCGGTTGGGGATTTGCCAGCTTTAACCAACTCACAACCCTGACCGATCGCATTGAAGAGGCGATCGCTGCTGCCCGTCTGGTCGGCGACGAAGAAACGCTGCTGGCTCCCGTTGCTGCGATCCAGGATAATCGCGAGTTGAGGCTAACGGGTACCGATCCACGGCATATTCCTCTGGCTCGTAAGAAAGCGTTATGCAGTCACTATGCTGAGATTTTGCGGAGTGTGGACGATCGCATTGCCACCACGTCGGTTCGCTACGGCGATAGTAATCAGCACATCATCCTCGCTACGTCCGATGACACCTTAATCGAGCAAGCCTGGACAGATATCGAAATGCGCTTTGCCGCCACCGCTAGAAACGGTGAAACGGTACAAACCGGACGAGAAACCACCGGATCGCGCAAAGCCTATGAAGACTTGGAGAATCTGGATGGCCAGGTTCGCAGTGCCGCCCAACGTGCCGTAGAGGCATTGGTACTTCCTCCCGTCAAGGGCAACACCTACACCGTTGTGATTGACCCCATTCTCACAGGGCTATTCGTTCACGAAGCGTTTGGACACCTGTCTGAGGCAGATATGGCCTATGAAAACCCTGATTTATTGGAAGTGATGACACTGGGGCGACGCTTTGGCCCCAAAGAGCTGCAAATCTTTGATGGGGCAGCACCCGAAGGGCATCGAGGCAGCTATTACTACGATGATGAAGGCGTTCCCGCGACAACGACTCAGCTTATCAAGGATGGTGTGCTGGTCGGGCGGCTCCACTCTCGTGAAACGGCGGGCAAATTGGGAGAATCGGTTACCGGAAATGCTCGCTGTCTCAACTATCACTTTCCGCCCATGGTGCGGATGACCAATACGTGGATTGAGCGAGGCACAACCCCTGTCGCCGATCTGTTTGATGGCATTCAGGAAGGCGTTTACGCTCGCAACTGGATTGGCGGGATGACCAATGGTGAGATGTTTACCTTCACCGCCGGGGAAGCCTGGATCATCCGCAACGGCCAGCTTGCCGAACCCATCCGCGATGTCACTCTGTCTGGTAATGTTTTCACCACCCTCGCGGATATTGAAGCGATCGGGGATGACTTTTATTGGGATGAGTCGGGTGGCTGTGGTAAAGGTGGGCAGAGCGGTTTACCTGTGGGATGCGGTGGCCCTAGTCTAAGAATTCGCAATGTCGTTGTGGGCGGCGAAGTAGAAGATTAAACAGCGTGAAGGTGCACTCCCTGAAGGGAGTGCACCTTCACGCTGTTTGCTGAATTAAACCGTCACGAAATGATTGCTGGTGAGTTGATTGGCTCGAACGCCGCTGATAATCGCTAACTGATCAGTACCAATGCTAATGATGGCGTTGCGTCCCGATTGAGTGATTTTCAGAGCACCAAAGCTGATACCGCGTGAAAGACCCAGGCGATCGCCCCCCAAACTAAAGTCCTGGATTTTGTCCTTACCAACCCCTTTTTCCAAAACGAAGATATCGTTGTCTAGACCACCGATTAGCTTGTCGTCACCAGGCCCACCAATTAACTTGTCCTGGCCTGCTCCACCGTTCAGAGAATCGTTGCCCGCACCGCCATAGAGAACGTCATCTCCTTCCAGTCCCGACAGGTTGTCATTTCCGGCGACTCCCAGCAGCACATCATTGCCAGCCGTACCTACCAGGCGATCGCCCTTCTTGGTGCCCGTAATCGTTTTACCGGGAACAACCACTGGAGTGATCGGAGTGTTTCCTCCTGTGCTGCCGCCTGAGTTGGTCGGCGTTGGAGTAGATGGAGTAGAACCGCCGCTAGAAACGGGAGCATTAATGGTCAACCCAAACACATCGCTGACCGCCACACCGGAGCGATCGGTTGCGATGACCCGAATTCCCAGGTTACCCACGTTTCCTGATCCGGGCGTACCGCTAAAGGTGCGAGTCGCTGGATTAAAACCGAGCCAACCGGGTAAAGCCGCACCATTCTCCAGGCTGGCGGTCAGCGTCAGCGCATCACCTGGATCGACATCCTTAAACGTGCCTGAATTGAAGGTGTAGGCATAGGGAGTTTGAGCTGTGGTGGATTGATCGGGGATAGCAATGTCGAGTTTAGGAGCTGTGTTGCTAGCAATGGTCAGATCAAACGCCGCATTCACGATGCCACCGTTGCCGTCATTGGCGGTAACGGTGATGGTGTTGGTTCCCAAATCAGTCGGATTGCCGCTAATAACTCCCGTATCGCCATCAATGCCTAATCCGGTGGGCAGCCCTGTTGCAAAGTAGGTCAGGGTATTGCCTACATCCGGGTCGCTAAAGTGACTGCTGACATTCAGACTAAATGGAACATTAACAACAGTGCTTTGGTTATTCAGCGGTGCTGTGACGACTGGATCATCGTTCACATTAGCTACCGTTAACGTAAAGCCGCTGTTGACGGTACCACCCTTACCATCACTGGCTGTAACAGTGACATTATTAGATCCAACGGCTGCATTGGTGGGCGTTCCGTTAATAATTCCTGTCACCGAATCGATCGCCAAGCCATCGGGTAGACCCGTTGCTCCAAAGGTGAGGGTATCTCCGATGTCCGGATCGGCGAAATTCCCGCTGACATTCAGCGTGAATAAAGAATCTTCCGTCGCCACCTTGTTCGAAATCGGATTCGCAACGATGGGCGCATCATTGGTATTTGCAACGGTCAAATCAAAGCTATCGGTTACGATACCGCCTTTGCCGTCGCTGGCCGTAACCGTGACGCTGCTTGTGCCAACCGCTGCATTGGTGGGAGCACCGCTAATTAATCCGGTACCTGCATCCAGCGATAAACCATCGGGTAAACCATGAGCAAAGAAGGACAGCGTATCTCCCTTGTCAATATCCGCGAAGTGCTTGCTGACGTTATAGGAAAAGGGAATATCCTCTGTAGCCAATTGGTCAGGAATGACAGAACTGACGGTGGGTGCGTCATTCACATTCATAACGGTGAGGGTAAAGCTGTTGCTGACCGTACCTCCCTTGCCGTCATTGGCCGTTACCGTAATCGCGTTTGGGCCAACGGCTGCATTAGTGGGAGTCCCGCTAATCACACCTGTTGCTGAGTCAATGCTCACTCCATCCGGTAAATTAGTGGCCGCATAGGTGAGCGTATCGCCAAGATCTGGGTCTTTAAAGTTGCCGCTAATGTTTGCCGAGAAGAGGCTGTCTTCAGTGGCTGTGCGATCAGAAATGGGAGTGACAACAACCGGGGCGTCATTTGTGTTGGAGACTGTTAATTTGAATCCACCCGTCGCTGTTTCTCCCTTACCATCCGTAGCGATGACGGTGATGGTATTTACTCCTACGGCTGCATTGGTGGGAGAGCCGCTAATAGTTCCGGTGGCGGGGTCTAAGCTTAACCCGCTGGGCAGATTGGGAGAAAAGTATGACAGGGTATCGCCGAGGTCGATATCTGCAAAGTGGCTGCTGATGTTGTAGACAAAGGGCGAATCCTCAGTGGCGGTTGTATCGGGAATCGGCGATGCTAGAGTCGGCGCGTCATTCGTATTGAGTACAGTCAGCGCAAAGGAGTTTTTAACAGTACCCCCATTATTGTCATTGGCTGTCACGACGATCGTGGTAGTGCCAACACTGCTATTGGTGGGTGTGCCGCTGATGACGCCTGTTGTTTGGTTAATGCTCAAGCCTTCGGGTAGACCCGTTGCACTATAGGCTAGGGTATTTCCGACATCTGGATCGGCAAAGTTGCCGCTGATATCCAGGCTAAACAATTTGTCTTCTTGAGCGGTGCGATCGCCAATCGGTAACACAACTACGGGTGCATCATTGGTGTTGCTTACCGTGAGCGCAAAAGAACTGCTGACTGTTCCACCATTGCCATCGGAAGCCGTGATAATGACGGTATTATTGCCAACCGCCTCATTGGTCGGAAAACCGCTAATAACACCCGTTGTGTTGTTAATGCTTAACCCTTTGGGCAGGTTAGTCGCGTAGAAGACCAGCGTATCGCCAACATCAGGATCTGCGAAGTAACTGCTGACGTTGGTGCTGAAGAAGGAATCTTCTGTAGCTGTACGAGTCGGGATAGCGGACGTTACGATCGGCGCATCGTTCGTATTTTTAACGGTCAAACTAAAATTCGTGCTGGCGGTTCCGCCATTGCCATCGTTTGCTGTCACCGTCACGCTGCGAGTTCCAACCGCCGCGTTGGTAGGGCTGCCGCTGATTAATCCGGTACTGGGGTTGATGGTCAGCCCATCGGGTAAACCACTGGCTCCGTAGGCCAGCGTATCAATGCCATCAATGTCGTTAAAGTAACCGCTGACATTGAAGTTGAATGACGCATCTTCTGTCGCGTTCTGGCTGGGAATGGGAGCTACAACGGTAGGCGCATCGTTGGTATTGGCAACCAGAATGTTAAAGCTGGTGCTGGCCGTACTGCCACTCGTATCGGTCGCTGTCACCGTCACGTTGCGAGTGCCAACGGAAGAATTTGTGGGGAAGCCACTGACAACACCTGTTGAGGTATTAATCGTTAACCCATCGGGTAATCCGGTGGCTCCGTAGGTCAGCGTATCGCCCGCATCGATGTCGGTGAAGCTGCTGCTGACATTCATGCTGAAGAAGGTATCTTCTGTCGCATTACGAGTTGCGATCGACGTTGCAACAGGCGCATCGTTAGTATTCGCAACCGTGAGCTTGAAACTCGTGCTGGCGATGCTGCCGCTGCCGTCAGTGGCGGTAACAGTAACGTTGCGGATGCCTACAGCGGCGTTGGTGGGATTGCCGCTGATCAATCCGGTGCTGGGGTTAATGGTTAGACCATCGGGCAAGCCAGTGGCTCCGTAGGTCAAGGTGTCACCTGCATCTACATCCGTAAAGTTGCTGCTGACGTTGAGGCTAAATGAGCTGTCTTCCGTCGCGCTTTGGTCGGCGATCGCATTGGCAACAGTAGGTGCGTCGTTGGTATTCGCGACATCGATATAAAAACTGGTACTGGCTGTAGTACCGCTGGTATCGGTCGCGGTAACGGTGACACTGCGCAGTCCAACGGCTGCATTGGTGGGAGTGCCGCTAATTACGCCAGTTGTGGGATTTAGCGCGAGGCCATCGGGTAGCCCAGTTACGCCATAGGTCAGGGTATCACCTGCATCAACGTCCACAAAGTTAGCACTGAGGTTCATGCTAAAGAAGGTATCTTCCGTTGCATTACGGTTGTTGATGGGGATGACGGTCGGTGCATCATTTGTGTTGGCGACGGTCAGCTTAAAGCTGGTGCTGATTTTAC
The DNA here is from genome assembly GCA_036703095.1 of Crinalium sp. Lineage (GTDB taxonomy): Bacteria > Cyanobacteriota > Cyanobacteriia > Elainellales > Elainellaceae > DATNPS01. Next base: position 7,338 of record DATNPS010000358.1, read on the forward strand.
TGCCGCTCTTGTCAGTCGCCGTTACCGTAATACTGCGGGTGCCTACAGCGGCGTTGGTGGGGCTACCGCTGATGAGTCCAGTGGTGGTGTTAAGGGTTAGTCCATCCGGCAACCCGGTGGCTGTATAGGTTAGGGCATCTCCAGCATCTACATCGTTGAAGTACGTGCTGGCATTCAGATTAAAGGCACTATCTTCAGTGGCTGACTGATCTGGAATGGTCGATGTGACAATTGGAGCATCATTGGTGTTATTGACCAGCAGACTAAACGTGGTGTTAACGGTGCCTCCCTTACCATCATTAGCTGTGATCGTAATTGTTTGCGTGCCCACGGCTGAATTGGTGGGCGTACCGCTAATTACACCGGATGCGGCATTGATCGTTAACCCGTCGGGTAAGCCAGCAGCAGAATAGGTGAGCGTATCTCCATCACCATCGGTGAAATAGCTGCTGATGTTTAATCCCCAAAAGATATCTTCTGTAGCGGTCTGATTGGGAATAGAACCAATTACCGAAGGGTTAATGTTAGCCATAATTTTGTTTCCTAATCAAGTTCGAAGCTTGGGGGAATAATCTCTGTGGATGAACGAACGCAATCGAGCAACAGGTGCAGTAGCTCCCTATTGCAAAACCGCCTACTTGACCTGTTGTTAGCAGTTCCGTAGGTTATTCGTGCTGATAAATGACTACATAGTGATGTCAGTAGTGGCGATCGCCCATGCCACGCTATTCGCCATCCTTTTTCGCTGGAATGGCTGAATGACGAAGCTGATTTGGCGATCGCAGCTCTGTAACAATTGATCCGTAACAGATTCAGCAATCACGAGTATTACACTGAGGCTCTCGCTTCCCAATCCGGAAATTCACTTATTCATTGCAGAGACGATACCGGGAGATAGCCGTAAAACCCTGATCTTTGCTGCGTGTTTTCTACCTCAGAGTGGGCAATATAGACCGACTGCCCCAAAAGCTCGATTTTGCGTAGGGCGGAGTGCAGGGGGAACCCCTGACTGGGAGCCGTGCCCCCACCTTTTGAGTTTTCAGTGTCATGACGGATGTGGCGATCGCCGTAAAGCAACGTGAATTTGATGGTGCTATGTCAGCCACGCGTCACGCGGTTGAAAAAACGCAAAAAGCACCCCGCGCGTCGCGTGGGGTGCTTTTTGCGGGTTTGCCGCATTCACGTGAATTGGCAAGAAATCGAATGGATGGACTTCTAGCTGGCGATCGCTTCCATTTGATTAGAGACGTCCACCTCAACCGTTTGCAAGGTCGCTTCATGAGCTAAGAACTCTTGCAGTTGGGCTTCAATTTCGTCTTTGACAATCTGGCGATATTCCAGAAAGTGTTCGTTGTGGGCACAAACGGCCAGATAATGCTCAAACACACCCGGATTGTGTTTAAGGATGCCAAACAGATGATGCCAGAAACTCCAACGGGTAGAACGTTTCACGCCCTGCCGCCAGCAAACAATCAGCAGCGCCCGCAGGTCGATCAGGCTGGGTAACTTAGCAGGTGGTTTGCAGCGAGGCGCACCCAGCATTCGGAAGTGGCGATAAACGCGATCGATATAGGTTTGAGGTTCATAAATTCGCCAGAAGGCATCTACGTATTCTCTGGCAATGTCTTCGAGTGGGCGGGTGGGGATGAAGTTCATCAGTGTGGTCTGGTTGATGTTGCCATCCTTACTGTCGCGCAAGCGTCCCTCACGGCTGAGTCGATGCCACAGGGCCGTATTGGGCAGCGCTTGCAGCATGGCAAAGGTGGTGGTAGGGATGGCAGTTTGCTCCACAAATCGGACAATGCGATCGCCCGCTCCCTTTTGCTCCCCATCAAAGCCAATAATGAAGCCTGCCATCGGACGCAATCCGGCTCTGGTAATTATGTCTACAGCATCGGCTAGAGAGGTGCGGGTGTTTTGGAACTTTTTAGTCATCGACAAACTTTCTTCGTCGGGTGTCTCAATGCCCAGAAAGACCGCGTCAAAGAAACAGTCCACCATTAAGTCCAGCAACTCTTGATCTTGAGCCAGATCCACCGACGCTTCTGTGTTGAACCGGAATGGATAGCTATGCTCTTGCTGCCAAACCTTCAGTTCCTTCAGCAATAGTTTGACATTACGCTTATTGCCGATGAAGTTGTCGTCTACCATGAAGACGCTGCGCCGCCATCCCAGTTCGTAGAGATAGTCCAATTCTTTCAGCAATTGCTGTGGCGTCTTGGTTCGAGGTTTACGACCATACAGCACGATAATGTCGCAGAATTCGCACTGGAATGGGCACCCCCGCGAGAATTGCACTGACATGGAATCATAGGCATCCAGTTCCAGCAGGTCAAAGCGAGGGACAGGTGTTGTCGTGACGTCTGGTTTTTCGCCATTAATCGCGCGGAAAACGCCCTGTTGATCGCCCCGTTGAATCGCTTCAATAAACATCGGCAGCGTGATCTCGCCTTCATCCAAGATCAAGAAGTCAGCCCCGACTGCCTCAACGTCATGGGGAACAGAGGTTGGATATGGCCCTCCCACGGCTACTCGCTTGCCTCGACGCTTTGCTTCTCGAATCTGGTCAAGGAGGTCTTGCTTTTGCACAATCATGGCTGACAAGATGACCACATCGGCCCATGCCCATTCAGCTTCTGTTACAGGCCGAACATTGCGATCGACCAGTTTAAATTCCCACTCTTGAGGCAAAATGGCAGCCACGGTGACAAGCCCCAGGGGAGGCAATAGCACTTTGCGATCGACCAGTTCTAAAATTTTTTCATAAGACCAGAATGTCTTGGGAAATTGAGGATAAACCAGTAAAACCCGCATGAATCGTTAAACCTCACACTGATAGGAAGACGAGATGGGCGTTGCTGGCTGGAACCTGCTTTGGTGGGAATGCTGAACAAAATTCACCGCAACTTTCATCTCTAAATTGAGCGATGTCAATAGACCCAGGCTGAATGATAGAAAAATTCACTGCGAACTGCCTGCTCATGATGGTATCGCACTTGGCTAAGCGACAGCTATAAAAGCTATTGTCCTCAGCAATTCTCGCTATGCAAATTGGTGGTGGTGCAAGCTCGCCGTAGGGAACTTGCACCACCAATTTCGGATTTTGCGCACCCGTCAGGCCCGCAAAACCCGAAATTGGTTTCAAAATGAGGATTGCTGTACTGTTCCATCAACGTTTGGTTTGAGTAGATGTAACCCCACTGACTCTCAGGAGATCGGAAATGGTAGGACAATACGGAGTTAATCCATAGGTGGCAGGATGAACTGAGTTTAAGTAGGAAAAGTGACGATAACTTAAGCAGAACCGATCCCAGGCGGCCATCTGAATTCGAAACAAAGCGATAAACAATTCTGCTAATTGAGTAGACAGCGGAATTCGAAAATAAATGCGTTTGTGGAGATAGCGACAAATTTCTTCGATCGCCTGATTGACGGTAACTCTGGGATTTCCTAACACCAGCTCACGCGGTTCACCGGGTTCCGGTGGATGTTCGAGTAAATGCACGACAACCTGAGCAATATCTTGGGCATGAAGAAAATGAAAACTGCCGTCTGCTTTAAAGAAGCGGATCAGATTCATCCATTTTGGAACATCGTGAATGCCACCTGAGAGATGCGAATACGGTTTAGTTGCATCTCCACCAAAGACAAGTGTGGGGAAAACAGTGGTAATGCGGCGGGCGATCGCCAGCTTCGATAATTGCTGGTGACAAATATATTTTGAACGAATGTAGTCAGTGCCGAGTTCTCCGGCCTGTCGCAGAGGTCGATTGGTGCGATCGAGAATACTGGCGGTGGAGAAATAGATAACCTGCTGACACACCTCCGGGTCGAGCAAGTTCATTAACCGGATCGTTTTGACCAGGTTCACGTCAAAGACTTCTTGCGTGCCTCCCCAGGAGGTTGCCGTCAAGATCGCACCGTCCATCGTTTTGAGCAATTTGCTGAAGTGGTCGATGTCGCGCAGATCGGCCTGGAGAATCGTCACGCCGGGACGGGCATGGTAGTCAAACTTGAGCTTTTGAGGATCGCGAACCAGCAAAAATAACTCGTGGGGCGTTTTCTGGATCAGCATGTCTGCAATATAGTGCCCGATGCAACCACTTGCCCCCGTTAGCAGAATGCGTTTGGAATACGTTGTGTCGTGCCAGTCCAGCATGGGGTAATACACCGAGAACGAAAAACAAAAGGCTCAATTGCAAAAGTTTACAGGGTTTTGGGGTAGGGCGACATGAGGTTACCGCCAGCGATTCTCATTCCGAAATCGGTTGCGGGTTTTGGATGCCCGTCGGGCACGCAAACTTGCACAATGGCAATGCAAACTCGCCGCAGGTAGGCTTACACTGCCACTGATTCGCAGCATGAGAATGGCTGAGTGGCTGCCCAATTTAAATCACAAATTTAATCCCAAAAGTCCTACATTACCCAATGCATAGGCAAAACAGGACTTTTGGGATTTACGTTTATGGCATCGACCCATTCAGGTTGAGCCATTTTTGCAGATTGAATTAAGCGATCGCCAAATTCACCCTACCGATACAGAGGATTAGACTATTGGCTCAAAGCCAGCAGTTGATTGGCCTGTTTCGCTTGTTCAAAGAAGAAGCGAACGTTATCTTCTGGCGTGTTGGGCAATACACCGTGTCCCAGGTTCAAAATATGTCCCTGATTTCCGGCTTTGCGAATGGTGTCTAGAATGCGATCGCGAATAAACGCTTTAGAACCAAACAACACACCCGGATCGAGATTGCCCTGTACCTTGATGTGGCGGCCCAGGCGAGTTCTGGCTTCCGCCATATCAACTGTCCAATCCACCGTGACGATATCGGCACCGGATTGAGCCATACGCTCTAACAGACCCGCACTGCCGCTTACCAGCAGAATCAGAGGGGTGTCGGGGTGCGTTTGCCGCACGAGTTGAAATACGCGTTTTTGATACGGCAATGCAAACGTTTCGTAATCCTGCGGACTCAGTTGCCCTGCCCAGGAGTCAAACATCTGCACGACCTGCGCGCCACAGTCGATTTGATAGCGAACATAGGTAGCGATCGCATCGGCAAACTTGGTGAGCAGTTGATGCAGCATCGCGGGTTCTGAAAACGCCATCCCTTTAATGACGGCATAGTCTTTCGACCCTTTGCCTTCAACAGCATAAGCGGCTAGTGTCCAGGGAGCGCCAACGAAGCCCAGCACAGTAGACTTGTTGCCGACTTCCTGCCGTAGCGCTTGCAGAATGGTCTTGATAAAGGGTAGAGCCTCTTCTGGCTCCAGGGGATGCAAACGATCCACCTGTTCTTGAGTCCGAATGGGAGCATGGATGATGGGGCCTTTACCCTCAGCAATATCCATGTCAATTCCCAAACCGGGAAGCGGCGTCACAATATCGGAAAACAGGATAACGCCATCGGGCTGAAATGCCCGCCAAGGCTGAAGCGAAACCTCGATCGCCACTTCAGGAATCTCGGAACGCTCGCGGAAAGAGGGATATTTTTCCCGCAGGTCCCGATAGGCTTTCATGTAACGTCCCGCTTGTCGCATCATCCACACGGGAGGACGGTCTAGCACTTCGCCACGAGCCGCCCGCAATAAATAGGGAACCTGGGTCAATCCGCTCATATAAAAACGTCTTTGTCTAAGTGTGTCTAAGTGTCTGTCAGCAGCATTCGCTAGCTTACCACCACGCCATGCCCCTTTTGCGGAGCATCTGCCCCAGAGAAGGTTACGAAATGCTAAGGACAGGAGTCAGGAGTCAGGAGTTAGGAGCCTACGAATTCACGTTAAGATAATTGAGTATTAAAAATCGGCAAAGATCTTCATCCCATTCATGGACATCACAGAATTTTTTCAGCAAAGCTGTGGAAAATGGTTTTCTCAACGAACCAGCCATCATTTAGCGTTTAAGCAATCCGAAAGCGGTAAGTCTGACATTCGGATTGAGATGGTGGAAAAAGATAATCCTGAAGTGATTCAGCTTTGTGAACAATACAGCGTTGACCCATCTCTAGCGATCTGTGGGGCACGGGTGTCCTGGGATGGCACGATGGAGTGGGATGAAGAAAAGCATTCTGGCTCAACGGTGCTGGTGGCGATCGCTGATCCTGAAAAGCCCAATGAGGGAAAGCTGTTGCGCGACGTGGGCTACGCTGAAAAAGCACCCGTCGCAGGTCGGTATGTGATGGGTAGCGATGATGCTTTAACGCTGATTACGGAATACGAGACGATGTATTCTGAGGAGCGGCTGTGGTTTGCCAGCCCAAATCTGCGGCTGAGAACCAGCATCCTGAAGCGGTTTGGTGGCTTTAGTATGGCCTCCTTCTGTTCTGAGATTCGCATGGGTGGCGTTCAACCTCAAGAGAATGCGTCCGCCGCTGCAAATCAATCGACCTGATGCGACTTGAGGTGAATTCGATAACGCCATTTGAGCCGCACGTCTCGTAACTTGAATGACGCAAAAGTGTACTCCACGCATCGCGTGGAGTACACTTTTGCGCGTTCGTTGAATTTACTTCATTTGAAGAAAGCGATGTTGGCTGACGTATTTTCATCACTAAGCGATTCATCTAAACGAGCAACCGCCTTTAGTTTTGTATAAAAGTCTGGAGAATCGACCGTTGGAATAAATTGGTGAATTGGATATCGGGTGGTTTCTGTCCTAGACCATTCCGCCTGTTCGACATGCACTGTTTCCAGATCAGACTGCGGCTTGAAGGGTTGAATGGCATGATCGCCCAGTCTGCTCTCGCTAACCGCTGCAAATTCACTGAATTTGGTCGAGCTATGCACGTTTGAAGCGGGTGACTTAACAGTAGGTTGGAGATCTCGCCGCGCTGCATCAGAGGGAATGGCGTGCTCAGGTTCCTCACGAGCCGGAATCGAGGCATTGGGATTTTCCGATACGGTTATGTCTGCATTCTGGTGAGACGTGGGTTGCAATTCAGGGGGCTGTGTGCCTGCGCTGGGAACTGAAACAGGTTCAATGGCAAAAGCGGTAGGACGAGTTGATGTTGACTCGACAGATGGCTCGCTGGATGGAAAATAAATCGGCGCGCTGTGAATTTGAGAAAATTTGCCGCAAATGATTCGCTCGAACTCGTGATTAAAGTGATGAATGGGATGTCCCCGGCGATGCCATAGAACCAGAATTTGTTCCACCGAGATGGCTTTGTAGCGTCCTTGATAGAGAGCCTCGACAACAGCCGCACGAACCCAGATCGCCGGATGTTCTAGCAGCCAGCGGTGAACTAATTCAACAGCATCGTAGCCACTTAGATCAAAACTGTAATAGTCCAGTAACTCAGCGGCTTGAACTGCAACAGAGTCTTTCAGCAATTCTGTCATCGCTATACAGGTTAACTAAAACGGTTTGAAACGAACCTGACAAAAATAAGTTTTCAGCAGTAATCAGCAGTAATTATCAAGCAGTCATTATAGGTTGCCGTTTCTGAGCCTGCCTCTACAGCAAGATAGGGCGATAAAGGCAGGATACCCCCAAGTCTATAGCAAATTTTTAAGTCATTGCATCAAAATTAGGAGTTTGCTACTCGGGCGATCGCACGACTCCTCCGCTTACCGTGCCGCCTGTGCCAGAGAAAGGCTCTGGAGTTGAATTCCAGTTAAAGTCGCTGATGCGTAGCCCCAGCGACCCGATCTCGCGCACTGGGTTGTATTGCAGGGTAATGGCGTAGGTGCGTCTGCTGTATTCCAGAATGTAGCTGGTATCGATCGCATCGCCGTTCAAATTGACGGAAGACTGAAATCCAATCCGCAATGGGCCATAAAGCTGTTGCACCATGCCGAAGGACAGCACGCGATCATCGGCTGACCGATCGAAGGTAAAGGGTGATTCGCCACTTTCCAGAACTTGGGAATAGCTCAGGTTAAAGGATGTGTAGTCAAAAAAGTTGCGCGAGAAGTGGCCAAACTGCCCAAAAATACCAACACTGCCCGTTAGCGTAGCCTGAATGTCACCACTGCTGTAGTCACTGAACACTCCTCGTGCTCCAGCGAAAGCAATGACATAGGGCGTCAGCGGATTGGGGGAATAGCGCAACCCCTCGCTAGCCGTCGCAGGAAGGGCGGTTCCCTGCCACAGTAAGAAGCCCCGGTTAAGGGCCGCACTGACCTGAGTACGGGTCAGGGTGACTCGATTATTGTCACGCGGCAGTGGCGGCAGCAGATCCTCTCGGTCGGTTCTGGCATTGATCCGCTGTACTCCAGCCTGGTAGCTGAGATAAATGCCCGAGTTACCCAGCAGAATCGACGGTGAGGTCAACAGAAGACCCAAACTGCTCTGTACCGTTTGGAACCCGAGGGAGCCATTAAACAGGCGATCGCGATAGCTATATTCAAACGTCACATCATGATTGCCCCAGGGGGTGCCGAACTGCTGTCGTGCCCGAATGCTGCCCCGGACTTTATCGCTAAAGTCATCCGGGTTAAGGCTGGTGAATACAGCCGCACCGCGCAGCGACGTGCGGGGGCCAAGGGTGGCATCTAAGCGGGTGTTGAGTCCATAGTTTCTCAAGTCACCAAAATCGCCACCATTATCAAAGGCACGCTGTATCAGGATTTGTGGCGTTACCGTGAACTGAATGGCGGGACTCGTGTAGACATCAAACGATCGCTGAATATACAGCCCACCCCGATCTTCCTGGTCAAAGCCGATTTGAAACAAACCCGGATTACGACGACGGTTGTCGATAATTACCCGGTTTTGCAGCAGCGGCAGAGAAAGCCCCTGATCAAACACGATGCGGGGATTGCGAGCACGAATTTCGCTGCGAGTTGGCGTCAGACGGGCAAATGTAACATAGCGCGATCGAATCTCTAGTTCGGGCGGTGAGAAAGGATCGTTGGTTAAGCGCACGTTTTGCGCCTGCCATCCATCTGCTGTGAAGTCAATTCGTTCTGCTTCAAAGCGGATACGCCGCACTGCACCTGTTGTGGTGCCGCCGCCTAAGCCCCCTTCTGTGGTCGTGCCCACTGAGATGTTGATGCCACCTGGACTAGCTACGCCCTGCGCGGGCGCACCGGGGCGCGGCGGTTGACTGCTGACAACGGTGGCATTGGTAACTGCTCCAGCCGTTACATCAGTGGGTAACGTGGGGGCAAAATCCTGGTTGGTTCCGGGTAAGAAGATTTCGCCACTGGCGTTTAAGACCTCGCCGTTTTGCTGCACAAAGTTGTAGACGAAGCGTTCGCCTCGAATCACCTGAGATCCGCGCGTGAGAACAACATTGCCTTCTGCAACGGCAATTCGGTTGGGTAAATTGACCCGCAGGCGATCGGAATTGAGCACCGCCCCGCGAAACCGCATTTCCACATTCCCTTCGGCAAAAAAGACCTGCCGAAGGTTGTCATACTGCTGCTCATCGGCGTCTAGCTCAACGGCTTCTCCAGTGCCGGATGGGTTAGTCGAAGCTGCATTCTCACCCGTTGCGGGAGGTGTCGTGCCGTTGGTCGTGGGGGCAGGTTCAGCGGCAGGTGGCGTTGCTGTATCTCCACTGGCAGGTGTTTGAGGAGTATCTGTGTCAGCGGGGGAGGATGGGGATTCTGAATTGGGAGCGGGTGTTTCCTCTGGAGATGCCTCGCTTCCCGTTCCGGGAGTTTGGGGTAATGGGTCGCCCTGAACTACCTCGCCCTGACTGGGGATGATAAGAAACGGGTCGTTGGCGTCAGGAGTCGATCCAGAGCTGGAAGGATCGGATGATTCACGGGTGGACTGCTGAGCCAGTTCCTCAATGACTGGTAGATGCAAATTCTCTAAATCAGACTGAAGCCGCTGTGCAGCAGGCAGCATTTCAGGACGACGATGGGCAACGGTGGCTAGCGCTTCACCCGGTTCAGTCGCATCGGATGCAGTCGTAGTAGCTGTTGCGGTTGTAACAGGCGTCGGCGGGGTATTGGCTTGAGGCTGGGTCTGAGAATTTGGAAGAGAGGTGAAATAGCTGGGTGGATTTAAGTCCGTGTGAATCTCGGTTAGCTCGAATGTAACAGGCGACTGAAATTTGGCCTGCTGAGCTACTGGAGCAAGTTCAACGGGTGGCCCCAACGGTTGCGCCCGACGGGCCGCCATGTGTTCGGCGGCTCGCTCGACGGTAGGGACACTACAGGCTGAACGCGATCGCTCAACATGGCACACCTCATCTGGAACCGCGCTAGAAACAACCCTGGTTGCCCTGGTAGACGGCACGGACGGTGAGGTAGATGGGTCTGAAATCGAGGCATCCCCGGTAGAAGCAGGGGGGGTAGAAGTATCCTCAGGCGATACGTAATTAATGATTGGCGGAGGATCGGGCGGCAGAACCGGATAGGGCATACTCTAGCTAAACAAAGTTACGGACAGCCCAAACACGAGGACATTAGCCGTCCTAGAGGCAGGCTTTCGCCTGAGGAGTAGAAAGGGCTTCTTTATTCGAGATCCCGACGCTTGGGGTTACGAGCCGGATCATTTGACAAAAAGCCAAATACAAACAGGCTGATAAAGAAAGTAACAACGATATATACCGTAATTTTGAGCGTTAGCATGGCGTACCTCCAAAAACAGGCATTCTTATAATATCGAAACGATGTCCCATTTTCCGAAGGATCTGGCGACTCCGGCAATTCTCGCAATGAATTCTCGCGATGAAATTGGCGGCGAGTCAGTTTACCTGGGGCAAATTGACCCGCAACCGACTTCGGTTTTGCTGTCTTAATCGGGTCGTCAAACCGAAATCAGCCCCAATGGAGGATTGCTGGATGGCTCCCAGAAATCTCCATCGACGCAAAAAAATCAAAGACGTTCCTGAGGCTCAGCAATTCTCAGTATGCCAATGGGTGGCAGTGCAAGCTCACCGCAACGAGCTTGCACTGCCACCCATTGCGGGTTGTGCGTGCCCGTCGGG
>DATNPS010000374.1:0-6049 GCA_036703095.1 Crinalium sp.
AAGAAAATTGAAACGGTAGGATAATTCATCTAATATGCTTGCAATAACAGGATGACTATGAAGGAAAAACCAATACTGCTTCAGCAGGAAGTAAAAGGAATCTGCACGCTTAAGTACGTCAAACGCAATTAATCTATCAATTCTTCTTTGCAATTTGTCATGTAAGTTCTGTAAATATTCAATACTCATATCTCTTTGTGAATTATCTGAGGTCTAATCCAAGTAGCTCACAACAATTGTTTATAAAATTATATACATTTTCTACGCATCATCTATGGATGCACAGAAGCTAGATTTTGAAGCCAATTTCTAGAATTGATTAATGAATGCCATTTGTTCAGGCGATCGCACCTAAAACACTTTAATCCCAATTCCCCTATTTCTTCACCCTGTGGAAGAAATCGAAGTAAAGCCAATGGATTTGAACATCACTAGGGAGTCTTTTAGGGGAGAGGCTGGGATGAGCAATTGTATCACTGAACCAGTCTTTGATTCTGATTGTCATTCCTTCCCCCATGATGGCCATTTTGTTTTGTAGCTTATGTAACAAATATGATTGCTATACTGACTATTGCAAAAATTATTAAGGGCAGTTAACGATGAAGAGATACTTTAATTCATTGGAGAGATTGAAATAGATAAATGGGGGCGATCGCCCCCTCTCAAAAAAATCCAGTAATACGGTTGTTTCTGTTTACACCGTCCGCTATGCTGTCCCACTAAGCGTTCAAACAACCGCAAACGCTCCCTAGACGTGGTAGCACACATCTAGAGAGCTAACCACCCCATCTGATACGAGCAGACGGATTGGCTGTCAGGTATTATGACACTCCTGGTCGCCATCCTGCTTTGTTATGTCTTGCTGCGGGATGGCGTGTCGTTTGAACGCCCCTCTACATCTACAACACAGGAGTGTTCAACAATGACCAACTCACCTGCCCTGGCCCAGCCGCTAGGCCAATTTGTGCAGCCCACCGATAGCCCCGATATCTTGCGCGTGATTGCCGTCGGTTCCCTCAAAGCCGTGAACCATCACGTCATGCAAATGTATCAGCTTGGCTATGCCCAGCCGCACGAATGGTCACGACCGCTACCGTGGGGTGATTCCACCGAAGTGATGCGCATTCTGACGAAACGCTTCATGGGATTGGACGGCTAAATACACCGCTCCCCGACCTTCAAATCAGGTCGGGGAATAGCCATCTGGCGGTTGGGGGAGTGTGGCGGTTTTAACCGCCAGGTGGCTTTTGTGCGCAACGAGGCTGCGATCGCCAACAGGAAGCGGGATCTTCCCAACTGGCATTGCCAAGTGGAAGCCTGGCAACGAGTACAACGTGCGATCGCTAAAGCTATGTTTCTCGAACCATATAGCAAGCATCTTGCCCATAAACCTGTCGAATTTTAGTTTGCAGTTCGGATGGTATGTCTGCAACTTCAAATCCAAATCGTCCCCAAAAAATCTGAGAATCTTGAACGGCAATTAATGTTACGCGTGAATACTGCCCTGCTATAGCTAACTGAATAGCCTGTTTGGCAAAGCCAGACGCTACACCGATTCCACGGAATGAATTACCGACAGCGACATCGTTAATGAAATAACAATCGGGTTGAATCGACTGTTCATCAGGCGTTTTTCCAAGAGCAGGTGGAGCAGTATAGCAACTTGGATGTGACATCATGTAGCCCGCTATTTTCTGGTCTACAACAGCGACCCAACATCCCTGAGGATAAAACTGTAATAGCCCCTCATATGCAGCGCGATCGGTGTGCAGAAAAAGCTCATACGCGTCTGCCTGAATGTCTAACGCGGCATCTAAATCGCTGACCTGCATCGGTCGAAAAATGGGCTGATTCACGGATTCAGTTAGGATGTTGACGTTTTGCAGCTACATCATAACGTATTCATTTTTAACGAATAATTTTAATGCCCCCACCCCATATAGCAACCGTTGAGATGGTTAGGACAGGGGGTATGAGGGCTGCGTCCTCAGTCAGGGGTTCCACCCCTGCACCCCGTCCTAACTCCCCCTTCGATGGCTAAATCAACTTAAATGTCTCCTTCCCCTTCAAATAGCGTCTTGAGCGGGAGCGCATGAATACCACACACTTCGCTGAGGTAACGGGAGAGGACGTCAGTTTGCCCGTGAGTCACATAAACCGTTTGAGCATGTGTTTGCTGAACGGTGTTAATCAAACTCTGCCAATCGGCATGATCAGACAGCACAAACCCACGTTCGTATCCTCGACGGCGACGCGCACCCCGTACTGACATCCAGCCAGACGCAAATCCCGTTTGCGGTTGAGAAAAGCGTTTCATCCAGCTTGAACGATGGGCTGACGGTGGAGCCAAAACCAAATCGCCTTTGAATTTATGAGTACGCGGCAGCTCAGATGCAGGTAGAGTCTTCACCATGTTGACGCCCTGCTGCCGATACATTTCGGTTAGAACATGGATGGCTCCATGCACATAAACAGTTTGGTCGGTGAACTTCGTCAATTCACTCAAAATTCGCTGAGCTTTACCGAAGGCATAACAAAACAGCAACGATGGTCGTTCTGGATCGCTCTGCCACCAGTCATAAATTTTTTGGCAGGTTTCCTCTCCCGTATCCCATCGGTAAATGGGTAGGCCAAAGGTGGCTTCAGTGATGAAGCGATCGCACGGCACCACTTCAAATTCTGCACAGGTCGGATCAGCATCCCGCTTGTAATCACCAGAGACTACCCAAACCTCATCCTTACATTCCACCCGAATTTGGGCTGAACCCAACACATGCCCTGCCGGATGAAAAGATACCCAGGTGTTGCCTAACTTGAGTTTCTGTCCATATTCGACGCCTTGCAGGTTGATGGTCTCTCCCAACCGCTTTTGCAAAACGCCTGCCGACATCGACGTAGCGACATAGTGGCTAGAACCAGAGCGAGCATGGTCAGAATGGGCATGGGTAATCAGAGCATGATCAACCGATCGCCAGGGATCAATAAAGAAATCGCCCTGTTCGCAATAAAGCCCTTCTGGTGTCACTGTAATCAATGTCATAGTCGGCTGTTTAGAAATCCCTAAACTAATTAGTGTGTGAAGCGATCGCACATTTTTGATGCTAAACCTATCGCTGGAAAGACAAATCAGATAGTATGAATATTTTCTGCCGGGAGTCTACCAATATTTCGCTATATGTTAAACAGAGTGAAACAACTAAGTTCTGCTCAACTACTGTATTTCCTAATCTGCTTTTGCTTCTGTCTCATCATCTGCTTTTCTCCTTTCTTGACAGAAATGGCTACAGCCGAGAATGGCACCTTACCTCAATTGTTGCGCAATGCTGTTCGGGATGCCAGGTTTGATCAGGTGATTGATTACGGCCCTTACAATGAAGCCTGTCCCGGTTCTCAATTTTGTCCGTCTCCGGCTCCACGCATTGCCACTCCTCCCAATGTAGACGTTGCCGTGATTCAACTGGATCGTAACGGCAATCTGCTGGATGTTGCCAACGTCCTTCTATCACGGGATTATTCGTCTGGCGTGAATGTGCCGCTCGATCGCAACTATGCCGCTAGCTCAGTCCGCTTTCGCAAATGGGATATTGAACGATTTGATGGAGGCACATTTTCCGAGCAGAATGGCAAGCAACTGACGACTAAAGGCTGGACAACAAACCCGCCTCTGACCGCAAATGACGACATCGTAGCGGGACGTGGGTCGGCCCAGTTGCAATTTATGTCTCCCTATCCGGCCTCGTTGTTTAAGCTTCTGGTGGCTTACTACATCATGCGGCTCGTGGATAAAGGCACGTTGGGATTAGATCAGAACTACACGTACACCGTGCTGAGTGAGTCAGGAAATCAGATTGAGGTTCAGGAGACGCGACTCCTGCGGGATTGGATGAATCCCATGATTACCTATTCCGATAACTACTCCACCCGTGCGCTGGTGAAATTGCTTCACGATCTCAGACAAATGGATGCGTTGAATGCAGAGTTTCGTCGATTAGGATTGGCAACGCTGCAAATTAACGATACCGATCCGAGAACGGGCAGCGGATGGACTCCCGGACGCATTCACATGACGGCTTTGGATACGGCTCGTTTGCTGTGGCTGATTGATGGAACAAACAATACCCGTCCGCTCTGGCGACGGCCCGATGGTGGCTCCGTTACGTCGGCTGAACTGTCCGCATCGTCCCGTTCCTACTTAAAAGGCTTGCTGGCTGACCAGGGCTACAATGAAGCCCTCTCAACGTCAAATTTCTGCAATGCTCCCAATACTAAACCGGGAATTCCGGCTCCGGTTCCAACCCGGTGGATTGACCCAAATGACGGCACCGTTACCGTTGATGGCATCCCCTACGGTCAGGATGTACGCCCCTGTAATGCTGTCGCTCAAGTCTCCTTTGCCCATAAGACAGGGCTGACCTTCAACTATGGCTCGGATGCAGGCATTGTAAGATCGCTACTCAATCAACCATACCGTCATTACATCATCGCGTTTCTGGCGAATCAAGGATATCGATATGCCGATCCAGTGTTTGCCGATCGCACTAGTTTCCCATGCTATGACGCTGTAGGAGGGATTTGCTATACCCAGCGAATTCCAGCCTTGGCTAAACAAATTGATGATGGACTGAAATAACCCCCGCTACAACAATCAATCATGAAACTGCTGAAATACATCCTCATCTCGATTTTGGTATTGGGAATTGCCCTCATTGCCCCTGCCATGACTCAACCGATTCCAACTCACCTGCCGTTAAATCTCAGCGCAGCGCTCTGCATTAATAATTGGGATAGAGCGTTGGCGCTTGTGCAACAAATGCTAAATTCGCCTGATGTGTCCTCTAGCGATCGCACTCAGCTTGTTGCCCTCTCCGCTCAAATTCGACATTATCAGCAATACGGAGGGCCAGTCGATCAGAGCGATGCCTGTGCATCCGCAATTTCACCGGGACAAAGCCATGTGGCTACTAATCGGTCTCCTGGGTTTAACTGTGCTGCAACCCATCTAACGGTCGATGGTCGATGTTTCGCCAATCAAACGGCGGCAAGACGATACAGCCGGAGTATCGAGGAAGGCGATCGCGCGTATGGAGATGTGGACTAGCGATTATGGCGATCGTCACAACCGTGAAAATATTGAAAACCAAAGGGGATATGTAAGCTGCGTCCCCAGCTATTATTCCAGCAGCTTAAGAGAATGCTCATGATTTTGTAGGTTTGGGTTGATGTAGGACACCTAACATTCCTGATCCAGTTGGGTTTCACACTGCTCAACCCAACCTACAAACTTCTTAAAGACTTGTATCAATTCAGTATTTTCATCTAAGTATTTTCTGCTATAAACTTCATTGAAGATAAAGTAAGCATCGAAATTGAATTGTGCTGAGTACATCAGTCAGTTAGCTGATGATTATTGCAATCGGTATAAGAATAGCGATCACATTAAATGATTTCTTTAGGCGATGTTGCTTAAGCCTCTAAGCACGTCACGCAGACCTTTTCATGCATTCCGGATTGCTTCAAACGGATAGGGAAACATCAACTATAAGCGGTCATAAAAGGCAACGCTGGCAACTTCCGCTTATATCCATACTTTGAGGATGTCAGCCGATGAACCGGACAATGAGTAGTTTAGATGACCTCACGTTAATTCAACGCTTTGTCGAAGGTAAAGCTTCTCTAGAAGCCAATCCTAACCTACGCGTTGAGTCTTCTTCAGATGCTATTCGACTCTCTACAAAGAGAGGTGCATTTTTAGCAGCTGTCAACCTGGCCCTCAATATGCGCTCTGCATTTGTGCGTCAAGGCTCCCAGTATGGAGAAGTGATTAGCCAGATTTTAGTAGAACATAGCTTCATCCCCATGGGACTGAATGAGCAGGGTTTAATGCGCTATGAGTATTACCCGATTCCTCAGGGCTATGAGATGAAGTATACCGAAGCTCGCGTGCTGTGGAAGACCTGGCGGGGGCAGCAGCTTCAAAAAAACACTCAGCAAAAGCTACTGGTTCATACGCCAAACGGGTGGAAGTGCGTTCAAACCATTAAAACCAGCC
>DATNPS010000381.1:0-88386 GCA_036703095.1 Crinalium sp.
CAGAAAACTAGCGCCGATCGCGCTACCTATCAACAAATTTATTATCAGATTCACCAGCCCGACATCACGTTCACAGTTCATACGTCTGTCCTCAATGGTGACTCCTATACCTTCACAGGAGAAGATAGAGCCTTCTTCACCGACTTTATCGATAGCGCGTATCAATATCTTTCGCAGCTTGAAGCGTTGAGTCTCTATACGCATTCGATCGCAAATGAAAATACACTTCAGAGCATTAGCAGTAGTTATTACGTTACGATGCGAGATTTAGCTGAAGCGAATCAAAAACTGCGGAATTTATTTGCGCCAGGTACTTCTTTAGTCATTCCGATTGAGCGTGATCTAACGCTTGCGGATACACTGAGTGCGATCGCTCGTGATTTAGTCATTGCTGAATCTATATTGGCCGGTAATAGTACCTTGAGTGCAATCGCGATCGCATTAGAAACGTTGCCAGATGTAGATAATGACGACTTGACCGCAAAAATTAAACAACTGGTAACAGCCCACAAAGATACACCCAACTTGCTGGTTGAAGGTACGAGAGTTCAAGTATCTGATGCAACGGACTATCAGGTTGTTCTGGGCGATACGTTCGAGACGATCGCCAGTAAAACGAATCAAACACTGGAGCAAGTGGCGATTCTCATTCAAGATCAAGATGGTTTGCTGGATGATAAAGTTTTCTTGAGCGTGCCGCTGAGCTATCGAACGCAGAATAACGACAGCCTGGAATTCATTTTGCGGAAGGTGCAGTTTGTCACGAATGACGACCAGATTGCCCTCCTGGCGAATAAGCTAACGGTTGTTGATATCGTGAATCAACCTCAACCCCTGTCTTTGAATCTCAATCCATTGCCACCATTGGGTGATGAAGATGCTTCTACACCTGCTCCACTCAATATTCCCAATCGTCTTCGATTAATGGGAACAACAGGCAGCAGTTCATCTGTACGATCGCTCCAAAAGGTGACCGATGATTTTAATACGGGACTTCCCGCAGGTCAACATATTACGGTAGCGGATGTGGCGATCGCCAATCAAACGGTGATGGATTTGATAGCCTCACATATATCGCTATTGAGTGCCTTCTCAAACCTTACGTCATTGAGCCAAACAGGCATACTGTCTTATATTCCAGCCACAGCATTTGTCACTCGCGAACACGAAACGATTTATACCGTTAAATCGTTACTCGAAGGATTATTAGAACGTTTGAAGCTGGCGATCGCATCGGAATTTAACCCAATCGAACAGGATTTACAGCAAGTTCTGGAAGATCTGGAGCAATTGAAGATCGCATCTGATTATCGTCCTGACGATCTATCAGAACGACTGCAAGCTGCAAAAACGCTACTTCAAAAAACGATTGCTCAGCATCAGCAGTTGTATCCAGTTCTGAAGCAACAAATGGAGTCGGTAATTGACCGCATTCAAACTATTGAAGATTCATCTGAGAGCTTACCGACAATTGATTTACTGACAACACTTCGGGAAGCTTTAAGTCTTGCGACGAAAGCCTACGAAGCACTAAACCAAATGCTGGAACGAACTCCAACATTGGCCGATATCGCAGGAGCGATTGCCATGATTCCTGATTTGATTGTGCCAAATCAAGCGTTGATCAAACCGCCATTTGCGACTCGTAAAACTCTTGAATTTGATCTGCGAGATGAGCATGATCAGTTGCGATATCCGGCATCTCTAATCTTTCCAGTTACTGTGCAAATTGATATCAATCGCGACCCGAATCTAATTCATGAAACGGTGCAAGATATTCCAGAAGTGGCTTCTGTTACGGCGTATCTCTCGCCTAAAGCGTTACCCGTTGCGGCGATCGCAGATGCTCAAACGGCATCACTGCGTGAGTTTGCTCGACAGTTCCAGGAGGCATTTCAGGCGTTACGGTTAGCGACAAGTGACGATCGCGGTCATTCTGGTGGAACCCCTGGCAATCCTGATGGACAGACAACCAAGCCAGTTTGGGCGGTGCATTTGGCTGACACAGGCGTGAGCTATAACATCAACGAATCGATGCCGTTTTTCTTTACGCCTGCACCACTTGTCAATAGTCTGATGTCTGGAGCTGTGAAACTTTACAACTATACGTCGGAGGGTCAGCTTGAAACAGACAGTTCTACACTTGAAACAAAACGATTTGAGGCCGTTGACCTGAATGTATTGGCGCGTGAGTTTCTGAAAGCCGTTGAAGATGTTCTCAAACCAGATGTAACGATTCCAGCGATGCAGTTAAGTAGCAATGCTGCGAATAAGATTCGCAGTATTCTCAAACACAAAGCCAAGTTAGCGAAGGCCATTAGCGATCGCGTCAAACACATCCTGGCGCAAACAGATAATACAGACATTAGCGATCGCCGTCAAAGAGCGGCTGATGCCCTGCGACAGGAGCTTCTGGTCAATCTGGCTGATGCGTATGATATCGAAACGATTGTTCAATACAACGTGGATGTGGCGATCGCAGACCATCATCCCTGGCGAGATCAAATCCCTCAGCCAAGCGCACCCCGTCTATCCGGCCAGCCGATTATTTTAGGGGCAAAGGATGCTACATCAGGAACCGATCTTGATTTGCAGTTCCTCGACTTCGTGTTATCACCCGCTAAAGTTCCGCTTGAATCGGGTTCGTCGTATCTCACTTTCTTCTTTAATACGCAAACTCCAGCCCGTTACGAAGATATTGTGCTGAACCTGACGTATCGAGTCAACGAACTGGAATATGACATCTCGCCTGTTCCTGCAATGGAGGGTTATCAATCGTCCTCCTGGCTGAGCTTTATTCTGCCGATTGATAGTACTGAATCCAGTACCAATCCAGCGCAGAATCCCAACTATATCGGAGATATTCAAATCCCGATTCCGCTGCGAACCTATCCGATTCCGCCGTCGCTGGTGCTGCACAAGGCTGAACCTGATCCAGATAGTCTGGAGCGCTTGACGGATATTCGTCAGTGGCAGTATGTCTATACCTATGAGCATCCAGATGTTGCACAGGACAGTATCGAAAGCAAAGTCTATTACAACGTATCCAGTGAATTTCTCACGCGGCAACCACTCGTTACAACATTAGAAGATGCTGATTCTAAAACTCTGTTTGATGTGCTGATTAACTTCACGAATCTCTATCCTAAACTTTTACCTGAATTACAGGCATTAGCAAAAGGCGAGATCCAGAACAACACATCGATTGAAAACGCAATCAGCGCATTTGAATCTCTGGTGAATGAAGTTGCAGATCAGTGGGGTACCTGGAATACGCTGACCCGTCAAGTTTCTCTAGAACAGCCTCACTACGAAATTAATGAAGAAATTCCGGCCAGTGGAAATGGACAGGTTAAGGAAATTACTATCACGCGCTACTCAAGTGGCTCCACTCACGCTAAACCTGCATTTCCAAATGTTATTTTGCCAGGATATCGACAAGAGCCTGACCCTACAAGTAGCGATGATGAAATTTTATATACCTTCACGCGAAAATCAGCGGATGAAGCGGCCCTTGAGCCCGTGTACGGTGAATCATCGATTCCCGATCGCACACTCATCATTCAAGATCTAGATATTATCGAACATCAAAATGCCTGGAGTTCCATTTGGCTCACGCGCAACAAACAGCTTATTGCGGGGATGACGACCAATCCAGAATTTGTCTTCCAAACGCCCCAGGTTCACTTTAAGCAATGGATCACACCGCTCATTTTCAATCATCGCTATTGGGACATTGCTAAACTGAACTCGGTCAATGATGCACCACAGGAGCGATCGCTCCAAGACCATCTCGATACCCTACTCGCAACTCTGTTACCCACCCAGGCCAGTCAAGCTTACGACATCCGGATCGCCTGTCGCTATGCGTTTGCAGTAGCCATTGGCAGTTACGACGATGATTTACTATCAGCTCTTCCCGTTGTTCTGAGTCCACGTTTTCGAATTGAGAAAGGCGTGAATACTCAAGAGGCTACACGTCAATTGAGCACTAATCTAGCGACTGAAATTCAAACCTGGCAAACCCAAAATAATCCGATCCGAACGAAAGGAATGTATATCTTTACAGTCAGTTTGTTCTCGGGCATTGAAACAACAGATGCATCTAATACGACTAATCTGCCATTGCTAGAAATTGATTATCTAAAACTTGCGTTGCAGCATATTGCAGATTAATAGATTCTTGTGCGTACTAAACCCAGTAGGGGGTTTGGCAATGCCAAACCCCCTACGCATCTGTCACATTCTCAATTCAAAAGGATGTTTAGCCTCCGAAAGCATCTTTAACCTTATCAACTAAACCTTTAACAGCATTGGTGGAATCATCTACTGCTCGTTCAGTCCGAGCGGCATCTTCCTCTGCACGTTGCTGAATGCGATCGCGATCGCGCTGTGCTTTGCGCTCAACGAAACTGCCGTTATCATCGGCTTGATCCACTTTCGACGCATTTCGGTTAGCGGTTCTTTCAACTTTTCTCTTCGTATCTTGAATGAGATCTTTAGAACGATCGCGAACTTCATCGGTGGCATTCTGAGCGTGATTCGCCGCAGAGGTCGCCAGCACGGGCGACGGAGCCGCTACAGCCGTAGTATCGAATAAAAATGCACCTTGCCATAGGAGAGCGACTGCAACCAGAGAAAACAGGGCTTTCGCGATCCAGTTGCTGACCGTTGAGAACCGTTTATTTAGCTTCATAGAAATCCATTTTTAGTGATTTTGTATCTATTTTTACGATATTTTGACGATCGCTCGAATCGCACTTTAGACAGAAGTTGGATCACCGTAAGTTATAAAAGATGAGAAGCGCACCCTGTAGGAGTGCGCTTCTCATAAGTCGTTGGCTAAGTCGCTGGCTAAACGAACCGTATTTTATCCTGCTGCAATCATGACACTGCTGGATTTAATTACCGCAAAGACTTCTTTTCCCTTCTTTAATCCCAACTTATCAGCCGATGCCCGTGTGACGATCGACACTAGCTCTACACCGGGGGCGATCGCCAGGATCACCTCTGCGTTAACGTTTCCTTTAACAATTCGTTTTACTTTGGCTCTTAAGAGGTTGCGAGCGCTAATTTGCACAGCCTGTAGATTGGCCGTGTGAATTTCTTCTGCAATATCGGTTTCACCCTCTTCAAAATCCTCTGAAAATTCAATCGTGTCACCCTCAAGTGACGCAGAAGAGGAGGATTGCCCCATTTGGCGGATCATTTCTCTTAAGATTTCTGTTTTAGTGCGCTGAGTTTGCTGGCAAATCTGTTCTAGAATTTGTCGCTCTTCATCTGAAGATTGGAAAGTAATCCAGCCTTGTTCTTTTCTTGGCATCGTAGAATACCAAATAAGTTGGTATAAAGTTGGTATGATTATCTGACTAGATAAAATTCTAGCGCTAGATCGGTGGTCTGATCCCCCTGCGTTAACCATACCAACTCTATTTCCCCAACTCAAGCGTTATGAAACGAAGACATGTTCTTGCGTTTGTCAGCAGCCTGCTGGCAACGTTGCTATTGGTAGTTAGCTTCAAAGCTGTCATGCATACCCCAGCCGATGCCCAATCCAGACCACTTCTGATTGCGGCGGCGGCTAGCTTGCAGGATGCCCTTGAAGAACTCGACCCGCTGTTTGAACAAACTCATCGGGGCGTGACGGTCAACTACAACTTTGCGGCATCCGGGCCGCTCCAGCAACAGATCGAGCAGGGTGCACCTGTTGATCTGTTTATTTCTGCGGCCAGCCGACAAATGGATGCATTGCAGGAAAAAAGCCTGATTGTAACCAATACGCGTCGCAACTTGCTGACCAACAGCTTAGTGCTGGTCGTGCCGCGCAACTCCACGCTGGGTCTTACCAGTTTCCGGCAGTTGACGAACTCCAACGTCAGACGAATTGCGGTAGGAGAGCCACGCAGCGTTCCCGCTGGCCAGTATGCCGAAGAAGTGTTTAGAAATCTGGGATTGTTGGATCAGCTACGGGCTAAGTTTGTCTACGGCAACTCGGTTCGCAACGTGTTAGGAACGGTCGAGAGCGGCAATGCCGATGCTGGAGTCGTGTATGCAACGGATGCTAGAGTTTCGAATCAGGTGAGACAGGTTGCCACGGCTCCCAGTAACCTGCATTCTCCAATTGTGTATCCGATGGCGGTGATTACCGCTAGCCGCAATCAGCAGTCAGCCCGTGCCTATGCTCAGTTCTTAGCGAGCAGTCAGGCTCAGGCGGTTTTCAGACGATATGGGTTCGGGATTGCTCAGTAAACCTCTACACAGCGATCGCCCATTCGACGATGTACGATCTCCTCTTTAGTCGTTCCTCTCACATCGTATAGCTATGACTGCCGATCTTTCCCCACTGTGGATTTCGCTTAAAACCGCAGGGCTGGCCACCATTGCCACTTTCTTTACCGGAATTGCAGCAGCGTACTGGATGTTGGGCTATCGGGGACGATGGAAGTCGGTTCTGGAAGGGATCTTTATCTCACCGTTAATTCTGCCACCGACGGTGGTGGGCTTTTTGCTGCTGCTGTTGTTTGGCAAGAATGGCCCGTTGGGCCAGCTCACCGCTCAGTTTGACTTCACGGTCGTGTTTACCTGGTATGCTGCCGTGATTACGGCTACCGTGGTCGCATTTCCCTTGATGTACAAAACGGCACTGGGAGCCTTTGAGCAGGTGGATAGCAGTCTGCTGCAAGTGGCTCAAACGCTGGGTGCATCCAAAGGACGCATTTTCTGGCGAGTACTCCTGCCGCTGTCTGTTCCCGGCATCTTGGCTGGAACGACGTTAGCGTTTGCACGAGCATTAGGCGAATTTGGCGCAACGCTGATGTTAGCCGGAAATATTCCGGGTCAAACGCAGACGATTCCGATGGCGATCTACTTTGCGGTGGAAGCGGGGGCAATGGATGAAGCCTGGCTGTGGGTGGTCGTCATTATGACCATTTCGCTGTCGAGTATCATTGCAGTTAATCTGTGGCAAAAGCAGTATGAGCGCAATCGGGGCAATCCATCAGGTATGGTTGAAGCGCATGAGCCTGTGAATGGTCGAGGCAAACGGACAGAACCGCCACAGGTAATCCCACTGGCGAAGCCTGAGCTATTCCAAACCAATCAAGGATTGCTCGTCAATATCGAGAAACAACTGGCAGCCTTTACCCTCGACACGGCATTTACCGCTCATCAGGAAACGCTGGGACTGTTGGGTGGATCGGGTTCTGGAAAGAGCATGACGCTGCGCTGTATTGCAGGGGTTGCAACGCCAACTAAAGGACAAATTGTTTTGAATGGTCAAACATTGTTTGATTCAGAAAAGCGGATTAATGTCCCCAGTCATCAGCGCAAAGTGAGTCTGGTGTTTCAAAACTATGCACTGTTTCCTCACATGACGGTCGCTCAAAACATCGCTTTTGGCTTGCAGCAATTGCCGAATGCGTTGCGATCGCAGCGCATTCATCAACAGTTAGCTCTGCTGCAATTAGAAGGATTGGGCGATCGCTATCCGCATCAGCTATCGGGTGGGCAGCAGCAGCGGGTGGCCTTAGCCAGAGCGCTGGCAACGGAACCAGAAGCGCTGTTGTTAGATGAACCGTTTTCGGCACTCGATACGCATTTGCGTGCTCAAGTGGAGCGTCAGTTGATTGAAACGTTATCGACTTATTCGGGTGTGACGTTATTTGTGACGCACAACTTAGAAGAAGCGTATCGAGTGTGCGAAAAGTTGATGGTGATGTCGAGTGGAAAAGCGATCGCCTTCGATTCTAAACACCGAATTTTTGAACATCCGCGTACCGTTCGCGTGGCTCAACTGACAGGCTGTAAAAACTTCTCTCGTGTGACTGTCGTTGGTACCAATGCGATCGAGGCGATCGATTGGGGGGTGACACTGCAAGTGGTTGAGGTGATTCCCAATCAGCTCACTGATGTGGGAATTCGGGCGCATCAGATCAGCATTATGCCGAAACCCAATGTGGATCTGGATAACACGTTTCCATGCTGGTTAGCGTCAACCAGCGAAACACCGCATCGCATGACTCTGTTCTTGAAATTAAATGCTGAACCTACAGGGCCACAAGATTATCATGTGCAGGCGGAAGTGTTTAAGGAGAAGTGGCAAACGCTGAAGGATTACCCGTTTCCCTGGTATGTCCGGTTTGATCCCCTGCGCCTGATTTTAATGGCCTAACAACATGCCTGAATTTACATTTACAGTTGCGATCGCCATGATGATCGCAAGCTGCATCTTTACTCCTTTAGCGATCAGCGTGAACAACGATCGTGGTATTCGAACAGGGGCGATCGCATATATCATTTCTAGTTTAGCTGTGCAGGAACTCAATTCTAGAACTCGGAGTC
This sequence comes from Crinalium sp., assembly GCA_036703095.1. Taxonomy (GTDB): domain Bacteria; phylum Cyanobacteriota; class Cyanobacteriia; order Elainellales; family Elainellaceae; genus DATNPS01. Next base: position 8,341 of record DATNPS010000381.1, read on the forward strand.
TGAATCGTCATACGAACGGCGACACTGATCGCCAAAGCTAACTTGATCCACCCTGAGTGGGTTAGCTTTGGCAGATACACCGAATGGCTGACGCCGCAATTATCGATAGAAAACATTCAGGTGAATGCAACGTTTAAAGTTCAAACGCAAGAAGGGTCTAGTCAACCGCGATCATGACATCTGAGGATTTGACCACAGCATACACTTCCTTCCCAGTTGCTAGACCCAGGCTTTCAGCCGAAGTTTTAGTGATGATAGCAGTTACTTCCACACCAGGAGCAACTTCGATAGTGACTTCATCGTTAACTGATCCGGTTACTACAGACTTTATTGTTCCTTTCAAAGCATTGCGCGCACTAATTTTCATGGGGGTTACTCCTAACGTAATTGTTCTGGCTAGCTGCACGTATTCTGATGACTTGTTTAGTGTACCTGCGTGCAGTTGATTTTTCCGCAGCTACTGAATATTCTAACAAGGTAAGACTGAATTAAGGCTGTAATGATTCGATCGCTAACCCTCCTGCTGTTCTAAGCTAGAGCGATCGCCCTTAGATCGAGAATGTTCCTGACAACCCTCGTGACGATCGACTTCTTTTAAGAAGGCTAAATTAGCGATCGCGGTAATCGCGTGAACCACATTGGTGGGCATTGCAATAAATACACCAGGTGCCAGCGTGATCTCCTGGTCGTCTAGAAAAAATACACCTTGTCCTTCTATCACCGTAATAAACCCATCATGCCCTGAAGTATGCTGGCTTAAATGAGTACCTGCTTTCAGACACACTAATACTGCTTGTCGTTTTTCATCTTTTGTGATGATTTTGCGACACACTCCGTCTTCTACATATTCAATGTGTTCATGCAGTTGAGTCGTAAATCCAATCGGTTTCGCTGCTGTAGTAATCATGAGATCAACCTCTCAATACAAACTAGGTTTGGCTGTTGGGACAGGTTTGTAAATCCTGCTGAATTAGGCGATCGTGCATGTCTTGCTGTGCAGACTCAGCCGCATCTAATCCAATCCAGGCAGATACTTTGTCGCTGTCAAACCCAACTTCGCGGCGAGCGCCCACTTGCATCAGTGGCCGACGAATTAGCAATGGATCATAAATCATCAGATTCAAAGCTGTTGCTTCATCTAATTGCGCTGGCACAACCTCACCTGATTTGATCCGGGGTGCGGTGTAATTAAACCACTCGGCAACGGGTAGATCTCCAAAAAAGGGGCGCAGCGTTTCGGGTGTCCAGCGTTCGGTCAGTAAGTTTTGGGCGTCTACTGTATGGCCTGCGGCATTCAGCAACGCCTTTTGCTTGGTATTGTTAATGCATCCAGGTTTTTCGTAAAAGCGAACTGTAACCATGTTGTTCTCCTGTTGAACCACATTTACACATATAGCCAAGCTTTGCTTTTCTAATTACCAACTATATTGGTATCACGCCCCTCCGATTAACCGTCTTCTCCTAATTACGCATGTACTTATACGCTGTGGTTCAGCAATAACCAGCGTCTCAAATTTCTTTTGGGATAGGGTACGAGTATTTCCAAACGTTTTTTGAGGAGAGTGGCGCGTCGCACCACTCTCCTCAAAAAAAGATTTAGCGTGCGCGTCGCGCACGCTAAATCGGATTATCGAATTCCTAAGAAAACGTGTTTTCTTTTCGTTTTCCCAAGGGGGGTAGTAGTGCATCGCACTACTACCCCCTTTGTTGGAGACTCACGTTAAAACGAATCGCTGTTGCTATATCCAGGTAGCGGCAGTTGGTTCAGGTGCTTCCAGCAGACCGTACAGGCAGGCAGATTGTGGGCGATCGCATAGGGTTCGTGTACCGTATCTAACCAGCGAAAGAACGCCTGGAAGTTCTGCGATACCATTGCGGCGTCACTGTTCACATCGCCAAGCTGAAAATGAGGCGCGTTATTTTCAATCGCAAAGGGGCAGGCATGAAACTTACCGTCCGTCGTGAGAACAGGATAACAATGCGGACAGCGAGAATTGACTTGAGGGCGGGTGGCTTCTCCAGTAAAGGGGTCTATACCTCGCCCCGAATCCACCACGTCGGGATGGCCAATGGCGATCGCGCCCGGATGGTCAAGCTCATACGTTTCTAGCTGCTCCAGAGCCTTCTGTGGCATTTGAGGGGCACCATCCCCCGTTGTAATGGAATAGTTGAGTGACGCGGTTGTTTGACCCAACGGATCGGACTCTAAAATTTGCAGCAATCTTTCTGACTGAATGCCATTCGAGTAAATGACGATCGCCCCCTGATAACCCTGCTGGCGTAGATAGGCGATCGCCCAAATCACATTCTCATGGTTGAGCGTAGGTTCCCCTCCATAAAATTTGATAGTTCCCTGTTCGTCCAGCCTCACCGTCCGCAAGACCGCATCTAGATGGTCTACTGTGTATTCGCGATACGCTCCCTTGGGGCTGCCAAAGACGGTGCAGAAGGAACAATCCCGGTTGCACTGGTTGCCAGGATAGAGATGCAGTTCTAGAAGGCGATCGTTGGTGATGACACCTTGGTCGCGAGGCTTGCGTTCTTGGAAAGTCATAAGGGCTGAGGTTAGGGGAGGGCGGTGGGGTGCGAGGGTGTGGGTGTGGGAGGGCGTAGGAATGGGAGGGCGTAGGAATGGGAGGGCGTGGGGAAGGAGAAGAATTCAAGGAGTTTGTCTACATCCCTTACACCCCATCCCCTACACCCTTTAAGACGCAATTTGCTCTTCCCAAGCTTGCTCCAATCGCGTCGTATATTCTGCATTCACTACAGGAACCGTACTGGCGATCAGATCTTTTAAGGGAATGCCGTAGCCAGCTTCTACCTTAGCGAATTCTGTCTGAAGGTTGGATGGAACTTTTTGAGTATTTAGCAGCGGTGGATCGCCCCAAACGTCAGGCTTAAACTTTTGCAGTTGTCCTTCCGGGCTGGCGAGAATATCCGCCAAAATCATAGCACCCGCAGGGTTAGCAGCATTGATGGGAATAGCCGTGAAGGACGGATCATTGAGTGAAATTCCCGGCATGGTAAACGCTTGTGTGGTTTTAGGAAACTGCCCGTTGGCCAGCCCTTCAGCCACATTGGAAATGAACACGGGCATCATCCAGATCTCGCCATTAGCAAAGAGTTCCTGCAAGCGACTCTGGGTGGGAGGATACGTTTCGCCCTTGCGCCAGAGGTAAGGCTCCAGTTCTTTGAGATACTCAAACACTTGCGGCGATTTTTCATTCCACAAGGTCTCCTTAAAGTCGGCTCCGGTGTACTGTTCGTACCCACCCGTGACCCCATACAGTGCCGTGAGCAAGAAGCGGCTGCCGTCAAATTGAGGAGGGGCAACATAGGCAAAGCGTCCGGGATTTGCCTTGGCCCATGCCAGCAGTTCCGCAAACGTTTTGGGACGTTGCTGGACTTTCGCGCTATCCGCTGCCATCACATAATAACTACCCGTGTACGGCACAGAGTATCCCTCGATCGGCAATCCAAAGTCAGAATTGACGGCTGCATTATCAGCATCGTAGTACTGATTGCTCGGCAACTTATCGCGGAACGGCCCAAAGAGTAGATTGCCCTGTTTCATCGTGCGAAAGTTTTCGCCGTTAATCCAGATCAGGTCAATACTGCCGCCTTTCGTTTGACCTGCCTGGACTTCGCCTACGACTTTATTAACTGCTTCTACCGTATCGCCGAGGGGAACTCGGTTGAGCGTAACATCGTACTGGCTTTTCAGTTGATTCGCCACCCATTGGTCGGCGTAGGCATTGGTTTTATCGCTTCCCCCCCACATCGCCCAATTTACGGTTGTTCCTTTAGCGGTTGCCACAATGTCATCCCAGGAGGTTGTTTTGGGATCAAAACTGGAGGATTGAGATGCAGAATTTTGGTTCGCGCAATTACTGGTTAGTGCAGCTAAACAAGCACTTGTTGACAACCACAGAAACTGACGACGATGTAAACGTAAACGATTCATAAGGGATCTCGATCTAGAGTTTGTAACCATCAAAATTGTATTCGATTATGAAATTTCAACAGTCTGATGTGATGGACTTGATGACGGAAAATACCAGAGAGCCGTGGATGGAAGATGTGCCCATACAGCTTGCCCAACTTGGAAATTGTCAGTCGGTGCAACCCAGGCTTGTAGTGTTAAATCAGGTGCGATCGCCAAGCTCAACCGCCGCTGCGTTCCCGTAAATCGATTTGCCGTTACAGTAGCAGGAATTGCATTGATGTGCGATCGCGCTTCTGTAAATACCTGAATGTGTTCAGGCCGAATTGTCGCTTGAATCAAACCGTGGTAGCTCTGTTCACTTACCAACGTGAAACCATTAGATAATGTCCATCGACGACCTTGCGCTTGCACAGAGAAGAAATTTACACCTCCCATAAATTGAGCAACAGTTGCGTCATTGGGCCGTTGATAAATGTGTTCGGGGGTATCAACCTGACGCAGACAGCCGTTAAACATTAACGCAATGCGCTGAGACAGTACAACGGCTTCCGCCTGATCATGCGTCACGATCAACATCGTGACGCCCGTTTGAGTTTGCAATCGCAAGATTAAATCCTGCATTTCTTCACGCAAATTGGCATCCAGGGCAGACAGCGGTTCATCTAACAACAGCAATTTGGGATGAATCACCAGCGATCGCGCCAAGGCCACGCGTTGCGCCTGTCCACCCGAAAGCTCAGACGGTTTGCGATCGGCAAATCCCTCTAGCTGAACCTGATGCAGCATGGCGATCGCTTTTTCCTCACGCTCAGCTCGATTCACCCCACGCATCTTTAACCCAAACGCCACATTTTCTCCAACCGTTAAATGTGGAAACAGCAGCCCTCGCTGTAATACCAGAGCAATATCTCGCTTTTCGGGTGGCACGGAGTTGAGAGTCTGTCCATTCAGAGCGATCGTGCCGCGATCGGGACGCAATACACCCGCAATCATCTGAAGGGTAGTCGATTTGCCGCATCCAGACGGCCCCAACAGCGCTACAATTTCACCCGCCTGAACCTCAAGCCACAAATCTTGAACAGCCGTGATTCCTGGAAAGTGTTTGGTTAGGTTTTGGAGATGGAGATGACTCATATTATTCCCTCACACATTTCCAAACCCTCCCAACACCACCTCATTTTGCAAAGCCCGACTCGCCAACAACAAAAACAACAATCCTGGAATAACAGACGCGATCGCTACAGCGGCAACCAGCCCAGTATTACCACCTTGCAGCAATGTAAACAGTACCATGGGTAAGGTAAATACTCGTCCTGCACCAACAAAAAACGTTAACAGAAATTCATTCCAGGAAATGAGAAATGCAAACAGCGCACCGACTGCGACACCGGGTGCAATTAACGGTAACGTCACCTGCGAAAAGACTTGAATTGGCGAAGCACCGAGCGATCGCGCTTGAGTTTCATAGCCTATCTCAAAGTTTGCGAACACGCTAGCTAACACGAGCGTCATGTAAGGAATGGTGGGCATCAGGTGCACCAGAATCACACCGAGCAATGTACCGTTTAACCCTAATTGAATCAGCACAAACTGGATACCCATCAACGTCGCCAGTGGCGAAACAATAATTGGAGTTAATAGAAACAGCTTCAATGCTTCCTTTCCAGGGAACTCCATCAAGCCGATTGCTCGTCCTGCCGGAAGTCCAACCAGCAGTGAGAGAATAGTTGTAGTGAGTGCGATCGCTAAACTTTGTACTAACCCTTCCATTACTCTAGAGGCGGGTGACAAAAGCTGTATCCAGTGCTGAAGCGTCCAATGCTCAGGAATCAGTTGCGGAAAGAACCACCCCTGTGCAAACGACCAGATCAACAGCGGTAAAAACGGCAAAAACAACACCAAAATCACCAACCCAACCAATCCATTCCTTACCATTTCATATCCTCACCCGACACCCAATACCCAACACCCAATACTCTACTCCCTCCTCCCTCTCACCACTCCCAAATACCCCAAAATCACCAGCACCGACACAAGCGAGAGAATGATTCCCAATGCGATCGCCTCAGGACGACGAGTTAAATCGCTATCTGTAAATGCACGATAAACGAGCACGGGCAGTGTACGAGGACGAGTTGATCCCAACAGGAAAGGAACTTCGAACGATGCAAAAATATAACCGAATACGATCAAGCTAGATGATAAAATTCCAGACTTCATCATCGGCAACGTGATATTCCAAAAACATTGCCAGGGACTCGCACCTAGCGCTCGTGCCTGAATCTCATAAGCGGGATTCATGCCTCGCAAAACGGCCAGCAAGATTAGCGTCATAAAGGGAATTTCCTGCCAGAAAAAGTGAAGTAAAACACCAACATTAGCCGCATCATTCACCAGCAGTGGAAAATCCTGATCTGACTGAATCAAACCCAGCGCATACAACAAACGAGAGAGCAATCCACTCGGTGACAGCAGAAGCAATACACCCACAATGCCAACCAGATGTGGAATCGGCAGTGTAACCTGACAGGCAAAACTGGCCCATCGTCCTGCTGTTCTCAACAACATGGCTAACCCAATGCTAAAAACAGTGGATACGCCAGTCGCCACGATCGCAATGTAGAAGCTGAGACTGAGCGATCGCAAAAACTCTGGATTCGTCAATGCAGCTCGATACGCGTCCAGTGAAATCTGTCCCGTTCCCAACAGCCCGATCGCACCAATACTCTGAAGGAACGCGAATATCAGCCCACCCCCAAACAGCACTCCAACCACCCCAACTGCCGGAAGCATCAGCAGATAGGCCCGCCATTGCAAAACGAATTCCGATTGCTCAATTCCCACACTCTATTCCTCAAAAACAGACAAGATGGAGGAGATAAGGGAGAGGGGGAAGATAGGGAAGTTCCTCACCTTCCCCACCTTCCCTACCTTCCTCCTCATTCCTACACCCCTTCCCCAAGCCATCCCATCACCTCTCGCCACAACGCTGGAAACTGCTGACGGCTCTGCTCTAACTGTGCCAGTCGTTCAACAGCACTTGGGCTGTCTTTTTCATTCGCATACCAACGGTTTGCCGTGATCCAATATCCCGCTGTCCAGCAGAGCGATCGCACCGCCGGATACACCCCAAAGGCAGCAAAATGGTGTTCAATTCGCTGAGCTAAATCAGCGTTATCCAAAGCATCGTAGTAACACTGCAAGAAGAAGGCACGATCTTCAGCAGGCAAACAATAATTTTGCCGTCGTCGAATTGTAACTGGAGACAAAAAATGTCCCAGATCTCCAGCAGGAGAGCCGATCTCAGCCCATTCCCAATCAATCAGATATGCTTGGCGATCGTTGATCACCCAATTCTCATAGGTGTGGTCGCTGTGAACTAGACAGCGATACGGATATGTTTCTAAGAGTCGTTCTGATGACAGATGCGATCGCGCCTTATCCAGCACAGCACGTAGCATTTCGACAATATCTGGGTCGGCATCCGGTGAGTCGAAATAGGGTTGGGCGTAATCTTTCGCTTCGTGATAAAACAGCGTTAGCGGTTGCTCAACTATAGGTACTGTGGGAAGAAGGCGATCGACCTCATAACCTGCAATGGCGGGAAGTCGGTGAAGTTGTGCTAACGTTTGAGCGCACTTTTGCAGATGATCCCGACTGTAATCCAGCGAACCACCTTCTAAATAATTTGTAATTAAAAACGTATAGGGAAAACCGTCGATTGGCTCTAAACTAGCAGCCTGTAGCTGATGTCCAATATTCGTTTGCTTAAGATAATTTAAGATGACATATTCAAACTGTGTAACTCGACGAATATCTCCTGCAAATCGCTGATTGGGTGTATTGACGGCCACTCGAACGAGGGTAGTCCGGTTTAATTTAAAGATGACATTAGCTTCTCCATGAGCCAGCAACTCCAGCGTGAGCGGACTGTGCGATCGGCTGAGATGTGCTTCTAACTGTTGTGTTAAGACCCTCAAATCAAGAGGTGTAGTAGACATCAGACTGCAAGTTTAAGCGACAGGCTTAATGATAAACGGTTTCCCTATAACATGAACCATTTTTCATATGAATAGTAATTGTAATGACAGAAATTTTGAGGTAACAGCCACAGGACGGCACTATTCCCCTTTATTCTGCGCTCAGCAACTTAAAGTTCTGGCTGATCCCAACCGCTTTGCTATCCTGAAGCTCTTGCTGGATGGTTCAAAATATGTTTGGGAATTGAATACGGAACTTGATTTGGAGCAAAGTTTACTCTCTCATCATCTAAAAATTTTGCGTCAAGCTGGGTTGGTTCAGTCACAGCGAGAGGGCAAAGCTGTGCGCTATTGCCTTGCTCCTGGTGTCCGCATCCATTCAGGCAAGGGAATTAATTTAGAGTGCTGTGTTCTGTCCTTTGAGTAAATGCAGCACCTTGATGGAGTCCCTCAACATTAGACTTTATCGGAAATAAGGGTTTTGAGTTTGGAAATTGGTTTGTAGCGCGGCTCCGCCGCGCTACAAACCAATTTCCGATAAATGATGTTGCTATATTACCTCGGCGATTTAATAGGCTTCGTTGTGGGGCGCACGAAGCGCGCCCCACAACGAAGCCCTTGGAGTTTAGGTATTCTCAAATATTGCCGAAGTAATATCTACTGTTCTGATGAGGCTTGAGGATACAAACCCAGTTCTTTACTAAGTTGCCGCGCTACATAAATTAGAAACTTCGCACCATCCTGGTTGTCTTGATGCGCCATCATTGTTGCCACTTGCATTAGTGCTTTTACAAAATCCGCATCCAACAGTTCTGGCTGGCTGTCTAAAACCTCCGGTTCCTGCCCACTGGGGCATTGGAGCAGTCGATCGATCAGGTTGAAGTATTGCTCTTGGCGATTTTCTGTCATGATGATGAATTTAGAAATTTTTGGCAGTATGAGTGACAGGATCAAACTCGAAGCGTCTAGAGTGATGAGTTTCACCATAGATGCTGAAGGTAACGGTCGGTTCATCCCCGATCGCTTCTACCGAATGAATTGCGCCGGGAGTGAAGCTGACAATATCACCGGGTAGCACAATTACTTCAGCGGTTGGCTCTACCCAATTGGGAAATTTGGGATCAGGAACTCGTGTCCAGATAGTGTTTTTCTCCTCTCCCTTCAGTAATGCAACAACGCCCCAGTTTCCGTGATTATGAACGGAGGAGCGAATACCGGGTGAATAAGTAGTAATTTGCACCGTTAACGGATAACCGATTTCGTCATAAAGCATGATCACCCCGGTGCCCGTATCGGGATTGGGTGCTACATACTGGGTCTGTATCCAGTAGGAATTTGTAATGAGTCGGCGCACGAGTAGCCCTAGTTGAGGCAGACAATCCGTTTCGTCGATCGCCGTTTCCAACACGTCTTCAACTTGCGTCAAAAAGCGATGAAACCGATAAGGCGTATGCAGCAAATCCCATTCTCTCGCTGATTTGCAAACCTGCCATTGTCCTGAGTCTGTCACTAATAAATCTCGATGTTTCATCGCTGTTCTAACTATGAAATACTTACAGCAGCATTTCTCGTAGGGTGGGAATTGCCCACTAAAACTCTACAGTTCAAGCTTCATGCCGAGGGTGGGCGATGCCCACTACCATAGCTGTGCACTCTCTAAAGTTGCTGAGTTAATCAGGATAAAAACGATCATGCGATCGCCTTGATTACTACTTATATCAGATCCCCCCAGGCTCGCAGCATAACTTGTTCCATGCAGCTACTGTGTTTATTAGTCCTGTACTCAGCCGCTCAAATTGCCCTCCTGTCATGATCCCCAAAAAGGAGTAGGGACGGGGTACAGGTATTTTTTCAGCAAAAAATGAGTTCTTATGGGTGAGGGGACTAGCATTTCCAGATGCGGCGGCAATCGGCAGTTGGCAGTTAACTATACGGGATGGTCTTCCCCAAAAGGAAGACACCATCCATCATTGGTTGCAAGGTGCCATGACTAAGACAAAAAGCTTGAGAAAACTATGGTATTAACATGAATTTGATGAACGGGCTTTTGGAGGTGTCGCGCGACACCTTCAAAAGCCGATTTTGCGTGTGCGACTTACACGCAAAATTGGGCTATCGAATTCACATGGGTATTAACCTGGCAACTCAAGAAAATGCTCATACCACTATGTGGATTGGGTTGACGTAGGGAACTCAAAACCTCTGATTCAGGTAGGTTTCGCACTACTCAATCCAACCTGCAAAACTGGTTGGGACGGCACTATGCGCCGCCCCAACCAGTATTATTTGCAGGAGCGCTTCTCACTCCTGCAAATCGTGTAAAATCTGCGTCAATGATTACGTTTGAACTTCTTCAATGCCTGGAATAGCTGAAACACAAGGTTCTCGACTGTCGAATTTCTCCTTTCAACGGATTCGATTATTGGATTTTCAAGATTCAAGACAAAATGGCTCAGTTGAATTCCGAGTGGGCGTAGATGTTTGCCTAGAAGAGCAAGACGAAAATCTTGAGGTGGTTTTGACAACTGATTGACAAAGCGATCGCACGTTTCAGCCGCTATATCATCTGATTTAAATCGCACAAGTCCTGTCAGATTAAACAAACCACTTTTGTGAATCAAATTAAATGTCTCATCAGGAGTCGGAATAACGCCTAGCCCAAGGCGATCGACGAAACCTGCCAGCCACTGAGGTCGAATGGCAGCTTCCGTACCCGTTATGGCTGGAGCCAGTAAGATAGACTCCTGTCCTTTAATAAAGACGCTATTAATTTGTACCTGCTGATGCACATATTGATCAACCTGTTGGCGCATTGTATCAATTTTCTGCTCTAGATCTTGAATTAGCGATTCAATCTGCTCAACCACTTGATCAATCTGCTTTTCACTCCGACTACCTTTTAGCAGATCTTGAATGAATGTTTTACGCTCGTCAGGACTGTCAGGTAATGCACTAAATCCCTCTAACAAAGCAATATACTTACATCCCAAACTATGTCCTACCCACGAGAAATTCTTGTCGTCTAAGTAGACTTCGTAATGATAATTTCTCTGACTCGCAATTCTGATTAACTCTGGCAGGATATTATACTGTTCTCGAATCAGAAAAATAGATTCAACATAATGATTGAAGGTGAAGTTAAATGGCAACAAGATAATCGTGTATCCCTGCTCGTATAGAAACTTGAGCAAGTGACGATAAAAGAACATTGGCCCAAAGGTACCGAAAAATGCACCAGCAATGAACTGAATTACACCTTTTGGCTTAGGATGAATAGCAGCCCAGCTATGAGAAATGGGAATGAATCTAAGGTTTAAGCTCATGGTTTACAAACTCACTTGATGTTCAGATGGACTACGATGAGGTTTCAAAGGATTCAAACTAGACTTTATCGGAAATAAGGGTTTTGAGGTTGGAAATTGTTTTGTAGCGCGGCTCCGCCGCGCTACAAAACAATTTCCGATAAAGTCTACTATATAACTTCTTCTCTCAACGCTTGATTGAGGGGCAAGCTTAACCCAACGGATTGAGTACGATTTTCAGTCAGCAACAAACTAATAGCCAACACAAATTCAGATGCACTGCCCGGAAGAGTGCCTACGACACTGGAAGGAATAGAATTACCCACAAGAGCAACAACAGTTCCTACAAGTAACCACTGCCATCTCAGCCTGATGTAGAGACCAATACCAATGAGTAAAACAAACACATTAACGATAATCGTAATGATAGGAGGGCCGTTCAAAACCGCCACTTGATAGCGTAAAACTCCCCAAGCATCTACGGGTACCAGTTGCAGTCCTAAATAATTGATTGCAATATCTACCCAGGCAAGCCCTAATGCCGTTAGCCAGGATAAGGTGCGTGTTAACGTAGTCGCCCAGGCGGCTCCAGCCCGATGCGCTAATTCAACACCCACGACCACAAACATCGGTACGGTTAAGTAATGCAGGAGAAACCGCAACTTACTCAGGAATAGTAAAAGTTCTCCTTCCCCAACCAACCGTCCTCCTGCAAGCAGGCAATTATCATAGCTAAGACTTGCCAGAAGAATAGGCAATACAATCATGGCGACGCTGTTGGATTTGAGCCATAGCCGAATAGCCAGACCCAGCAATATCCATTCCAGTAGAAAAAGACTGAGATGCGCTAACGGGTAAAGCACTGACATCGTTGTGAATTAGAAGAGGTTGATAGAACTCCAGGCACACATACAGCAATTTTCAATCGCTTAAAACCCAGTTATTTTTGTGAGAGTCGCGTGGAGCATGGCTCTCACAAAATAGCTGTGGCTTACTAAGGTGAAAATTGAAGGCGAAGCGATCGCTCAAAATGTGTCTAGAATCAAAGTGAGAGTAATTTTTACTTCACTTGAAGGCAAACAGCATTAGGATCATGGATGAATTAAAACCAAATTTTTAATTTTGGAACGTGCGGTAAAGCCGTACGTTCCAAAATTAAGTTCTGGGCTTTATTAAACCCACGATTCTTAGCTATTAGCTGCTGAATTCATCGGATAACGCAATGCCAAGTTTGATGTCTTCATTAGGACTGAAGTTGCTTCCAGATGCCTGGTAAACAAGCGTTCCCCCAGTGAGCAGCTCAGCAGGGCCGCCACACGCTTTAATTAAATCGATGCCGTTTTGCACCTTGATGTTGCTGCAACCAAAGAGACGTCCACCGTTTGGATCGGCTGCGGTAGGGCCAGTAATGACAATACTATCGATGGTTCCAGTTTCACCAGGTGGCAAAGAGACAACTGCGCTACGCACAACAAATCGTTTAGAGAGTGGATTAGGTACTCTGACATTAACGTCGAATTTACCCTGCGCAATATCAACTGCAAATGTTGGTGCAGCAGGTATAACGTATGCCAGTGCTGGCGTAGAACTAACGAACAATAAAATAGAGAGAACAAGTGCAAATAGCTTTGCTACTTTTGCCATTGATTTCAATGCTTTCATGATGATCTCCTTAGTGTTTAGGTATGCTGAATGACGTTATTTAGAACTGACTCGCCAAACTAAATGTGTTCAATACATTGAGTTAGACATAGCTATTCTGACGTCACTAAAAATTACTCAGTCAACAGAGGAGTAAGCTGGCATCAGCAGAATCTACAAAGCGTGTGGCTTTGTTGCGCGAAGAACATCTTACTCATCAATTGCTTATTTACAAGGTCTTTAAATCTTTTACCTTGCTAAGAAACCTACCGGATACATTCAACAATATGGGAACACTAGCACATCACGTCAGGTTTTCTTTTTCACTTAGAACGATAGAGAAGATTATCTGTGTTCATAAAGTGAACATGACTGAGTTCATCTTAGTATAACCACTTTTTTCGAAATGTGTGAAAAAATTATGTAGAAACTATTACTAATAAAATAAAATAATTAAATTTTATTAGAAACAGGAATTGAATAAAACAATTTAAGCAGGCGGTTTCCAGATACTTAAATCAATCAATTATCCATTTACAGTTACTTAAGCAAAAGTTATGAGATTAGGCGCTATTCTTACCGCGTCTTTTATAAAATCATGCATGAGTCCTCGACACTAAACTTTAGAACAATAATCTCTATCGCGCCGTGAAATGCTCTCGCAAAGAGCGTTTCACGGCGCGGAGTTTTCTTGCGCGTCGTTAGCTAAAACACTTTATATAAGCGCATCTGCGGTGAACTTGCATAGCCATTAAATGACATAACGAGAATTGCTGTAATGCTCTACTGCAACTCGCTCTTTGAAAATCTTGCGATCGCGCTATTGGTTCACTTCACTGAATTTCTGCTCGCATATTGGGGGCTAAAATAAGGTTGCTCTTTTCAAACCATGAGCACTGCATCTAATCAATCAGACATTGATTCAGGAATCTGGAGGCGATCATTCCTGATATCCCAAAATATCGCCATTCGACTTAGGTAGGCATTCATAATTCCCTGGTTAAGAGTCTATAGGTTGAGCTGTCTAACTTACTATTAGGGCGAATGGAGCTAATTATGCATCTCGTTCAAGAGAAGGGCTGAAATTGAACGGTGGCAATAACCATGATGGGGTTGTCGTCCTAATTCCTACTTCTTGATCGGTGGAGATGAAATTCGGTAGAAAGCACGGGCGATCGCATCACTGAGGCCACATCATTCAATGCGATTTCTAATCTAAGCTTTGAGACAAGAGAAATTAAACAAAAGTTATGAGTAAATCAGCAGCTATTTCAGCAATACCAAAAATAAAATAAAGCAAAACTTAGAGTAAAATCAGACAGTTTTTAGATGTATAGATCGTGTTTATATTCGGCATCTATCAGAGATTCTGTCACTTATCTTTAATTGTTAATTGGGTGATGCTTTACTTGCTTCAAAGTGATTAAAAATAGTTTAGCCCTCTTTGGTAGGAGGGTGTTCAGCGATCGCAGGAGTCATTCAGGCTATACAGCATTCACAACTAGACGTGGATTTCTGCACCCCAGCACTTCTCACTTTAAAGTCAATTGCAGATTTGCTGCGCTTGACGGGCATACCAAACCTGCAATCAGTGGCAGTGAAGCTCGTTTGCCATCGATTTGAAGGTGAAGTTAGATGAACTTTCTGATTTCAGGATGAATTTATGTTCTCAACCTGAGGCGATCGCTACAAGCGCGTCATCCCTGGAATTACTGAAGGCTCCAAGAAAGAACACATCTATTCACAATTGTCATCTGTAATCCTCACAAGTTTCTCACATTCTCCTCCTATTCTGTGGCTTATTAGAATATGGCTATAGGATTGTGGTGCTTATGCGTGACGTTTATATTGTGTCGGCAACACGCACACCTATCGGTCGTTTCGGAGGAGCACTGGCGGCGCTCTCTCCGGTCGATCTGAGTGCTCATGTCATGAAAGCGGTGCTTGCTCAAGCGAATGTGCCTGCGTCAGCACTGGATCTCTACATTATGGGAAACGTTCTGCGGGCAGGACATGGACAATTACTGCCTCGTCAGGCTGCATTAAAAGCTGGAATTCCAGAATCAGTCAACGGCTATGCGGTTGATATGGTTTGCGCTTCAAGCATGATGAGCGTGATGAACGCGACGTTAGCGATCCGGTCAGGTGAAGCAGAGTTGGTGCTGGCAGGCGGGATGGAATCCATGTCCCAAACGGCCTTTTCCCTGTCCCATCGAGCGCGCTGGGGGTATAAATTGCTCTTGGGTGCTCCCGAACCGCTCACCGATCTGCTGTTGCACGACGGATTGATGGATGCGACCACTGGCGAAGGGATGGGCGACCAAACCGAGCGTGTGGCCGAAAGTTATGGATTGGCTCGTAAGGATCTGGATGAAGTTGCAGTGCATTCCCATCAACGTGCTGCAACCGCGACTACGCAAGGTGTGTTTAAGCGAGAGATTACACCCATCGAGATCGCGACCAAAAAAGGAACTCAGGTGATTGATACCGATGAAGGAATTCGGGCAGATTCAACCCTGGAAGCCCTGGCCAAATTGCGGCCAGCCTTTAAGCCGGACGGCGTTTTGACCGCCGGAAACAGCAGCCAGATTAGCGACGGTGCTGCCGCTCTCGTCTTAGCGAGCCAGCCTGCGATCGAGAAGTACGGTTTAACGCCGCTGGCGAAGGTGCTGGGTGGCGCTTGGCATGGTGGCGCAACCTGGCGCTTTATTGAAATGCCCATTGGTGCGGCTCAGAAGTTACTGGAAAAGCTGAACCTGACCGCCTCAAACATTGACCTGTTTGAAAACAATGAGGCATTTGCAGCCAGTTCGCTGATCTTCCAGCAACAGTTGGGAATTTCGCTGGATCAGTTGAATGTTCACGGTGGCGCGATCGCCCTTGGACATCCCATTGGCGCTTCAGGTGCACGGGTGATCGTGACCTTGCTGAACGCATTGAACGAGCGAGACAAAACACTGGGAATGGCGGCTCTGTGTCATGGCACAGGTGGCGGAACTGCGATCGCGATTGAACGAGTTTAAGGAGGATGAAAATGGTTTCCTTAGGTTTAGAAAATCAAGTGATTGTGGTAACGGGCGGCAATCAGGGCATTGGTGCAACGATCGTTACCTTTTTGCAAGAGCTAGGAGCCAAAGTTGCCTACACGGACATCAAAATTTCTGAGAACACGAGTGGAGCCTTAGCCATTCAGGCCGATGTGACCGATTTGGCCTCGATGGAAGCGGCAGCGGCGCAGATCGAAGAAAAGCTAGGCCCGGTGTATGGCATCGTTGCCAATGCAGGCATCACGCGTGACAATTTCTTCACAAAACTGGAACCTGCCGATTGGGATGCTGTGCTTAACGTTAACCTGAAGGGGGTAGCCAACACGATCAAGCCATTTCTGTCCGGAATGTATGAACGCGGTACAGGGGCGATCGTCGGCATCAGTTCCATCTCCGGTGAACGCGGTAACGTTGGGCAAACCAATTATGCCGCTACTAAGGCCGGGGTCATTGGGTTAGTGAAATCTCTGGCGCGGGAAGCGGCTCGCTACAATGTGCGGGCGAATGCGATCGCCCCAGGATTTATTGATACGGACATGACGAGAGCGATTCCTGAGAAAGTGAGAGAGAAAATTACAGCCGAAATTCCGCTGCGTCGCTTTGGCAAACCAGAGGAAATTGCTTGGGCTGTTGCATTTTTACTATCCCCGATCGCCAGCAGTTTCATTACGGGTGAAGTGTTGCGGGTTAATGGTGCCCACCATACTTAACCCCTGACCATGTTTGGAACTGAAGGTTTCCCGTCAGAAAATCTCAGTTCCAACACTAGATAAGTGGTTGACATAATTAAAGCCCCAAAGGGTGTGCCACGCCCTTTGGGAGCGCGGCACACCCTTTGGGGCTTTGTATTTAATTGTGTCTACGTGCTTATGGTTTCAACCCATCCTTGATAACGAAGAGGAACAACCGATGGATAGTAAATCAACCGCTTGGGGAGGAATTGCAGATCAACTAGTGAATACCTGGACTGAAGTGGGTACTCAGATGTGGAAAAGCTGGTTTGATCTGATGGGTGCAGCAACCCATGATGCGATGGGGAATAGCGGCTCTGGTTCAACCTCGATCGCCCAACGTTTTTTTGAGAACCAGCAACTCTTGCTGCGGATGCTCCAGTTGTCCTTTAACACCTGGCAGGAATCGTTCCCAAAAATCGCCGCAGGAGAAGATTGGCAGCACTTCCTACAAAATTATTCTGAGCAAATTCGCAAACAATTTGAGCAAAACTCTAGCGGCTCTCTAAACGTTACACAAGATGTCACAGAGCTTTGGCGACTTTATCTGAAAGAGTTACAAGGCATTAATCAGCTTTGGTTAGGAGCGTTAACGTCCTCCGTCACTCCTTTAAATCAAACCGCCACTGGAACCAGCGCTCCGTGGTTAGAACTCAACAGCCTGTATTGGAACTTGCTGTATGAGGAGTCCTCTGGCAGCTTAATGCGGAGTCCCTTACTGGGGCCAACCCGCGAGTTCAACGGTAAATTATTGCGCGCCTTTGATGCCTGGGCCAATTTCTATCGCACCAGCATCGATTATCAAACGGTGATGACCGATATTCAGGTGCGATCGTTTGAAGAACTGATGCGAAAGTTGGTCGCTCTGGCTGAAAAAGGAGAGCCAGTGAAGGATTGGCGTCAGTTTCAGCAACTCTGGGGCAGTGTTGCCGATGACGTTTATGAGCAAGCCTTTTGTTCTGAAGATAACCTGAAAGTGCGGGGACGTTTTTTGAACGCTCTCAATACCTACAGGATCTGTCAGCAGGACTTATTGGAACTGTGGATGAAACTGCTGAATTTGCCCTCCCGCGAAGAAGTAGATGAAGTCCATAAAAATATCTATGAATTGCGGAAAGAGATGAAAGCCTTGAAGGTGAAGTTGGCGAAATACGAAGCTCAAGCAGAAGTAGACCGCGCTACAGCAACAGCTTCTGTGACGGTCGAACCCACTGCATCTTCCAATGGAGAATCCCTGCCGTCAACACCATCCCCTTCAGTCAACTCAGTGAAAGGCCCAGAAAAGCCTTCCGCCAAGTCGAGGAAACAGAATTCCGAAGAACCAAAGGATTCATCGCTTCAGTAAACGCGCGGTTAATGAGGAAAAGACGCTATGCTGCCATTTTTAACACAAATGCGTTTTGAGGATGCGGTTCACGAGTATACCGATCTCACCAAAAAGCTTCTCAAAGGCGTTGAGAACCTGAGCCGATTGCGAGAAGAAGACATCGAAATTGGCGTGACACCGAAAGATGCCGTCTATCAGGAAGATAAGATTACGCTGTATCGCTTCAGACCAGTGGTAGAACAGCCGTTGGGAATTCCAGTGCTAATTGTGTATGCGCTGGTCAACCGTCCCTTTATGGTTGATTTACAGGAAGATCGCTCGCTCGTTGCCAATCTTCTCAAATTGGGTCTAGACATTTATCTGATTGATTGGGGCTATCCAACCCGGGCCGATCGCTGGCTTACATTGGATGATTACATCAACGGCTACGTCGATCGCTGCGTTGATTTTATTCGCGATCAGCATCATCTAGACCAGATCAATTTGTTGGGAATTTGCCAGGGTGGAACCTTTAGCCTCTGCTACAGTTCCATCTATCCAGAGAAGGTCAAAAACCTGGTGGTCATGGTCACGCCAGTCGATTTTCAGCAGACGGGAACGTTGCTGAATATGCGGGGTGGCTGCACGCTAGGGGCAGAGGCCGTTGATATCGACCTGCTGGTAGATGCACTAGGCAATGTGCCGGGTGATTTTCTCAATCTAGAATTTTTGATGCTCAAGCCGCACCAGTTGGGCATTCAAAAGTATTTAGATTTTCCGGAAATTGTGGATAGTGAGGATAAATTGCTCAACTTCCTGCGCATGGAAAAATGGATCTTTGATAGCCCGGATCAAGCCGGAGAAACCTATCGCCAATTCCTTAAGGATTTCTACCAGCAGAACAAGCTCATCAAGGGTGAGGTCGTGCTGGGTGAGAAATCGGTGAACTTGTCAAATATCACCATGCCAGTCCTGAATCTGTATGCTGACAAAGATCACCTGGTTCCACCAGAGTCTTCGTTAGCCTTGGAACCTCATCTGGGCACTCAGGACTACACTGTGCAATCCTTCCCCGTTGGACATATCGGTATGTATGTGAGCGGCAAGGTGCAGCGAGATTTGCCGCCTGTGATTGCCAATTGGCTAAAGGCCAGAGCAACTTAACAAAGTTCAGCCTTCTATTGAGAGAGTTGCGCGTTGCGTAACTCTCCTAATAGTGCAATTTTGCGTGCACGACGCGCACGCAAAATTGCACTATCTCAGATCTTGCACTATTTGCAGGAACACGAAGCGTTCCTGCAAATGGTGCTGAGTTGGGCGGTGCGCAGTGCTGCCCAACTCTGCCTGTTGAGAAAGGTGCAAGATTTAAGCTATCCAATTCACGTTCAATTAGGACATTGGGAACCAACTGGAAAACCCTGTAGGAGCGATCGCTCCCACAGGGGACTGAGGGGTTTGAGAGTTGAATTAAACTTGACTCGATGCCAATCACATCTCATACATCAGAGCATTGCCCATGATTACTTCAGTTGCAGATGAGATTAGTTAGTTGAATTCGCGGTAGCCGCTTTCTTCCGCAGCGTCTCAAAATAGTCATTCCAGAATTTCCGCTGCGAGTCAAGCATCATCTTATTTGCTTTTTCTTGAGCGTCCAGATAAGACTTTACCATTTCTTCCTGGAGGCCCAACGCTTTGTCAAAGCCTTCAGAAAAATGGATATCATCCTTTGTGTTTGGCAAGTTGTTCGTCCAAGCATCAAAGAACTGCTTCTGCCAATCGTTGATGTGTCTTTGCCAATCATCGAACTGCTTTTGGTATCCGTCAAAATAGGTCGTAAACATTACAATACTGAACCGCTAAATACTCTACCGTTCAGATAGATGGAAAGCAGGGCGGTGTTTACCACTTCCCGATTAACTAATACTTACAATCAATATTATATCTTGAATAATGATTGTCAATTCTGTTCGCTTCACAGAAATTTTTAGTGAGTTATTGAATTCGATTCGATATTAGAAGTGTAACAAACAGAATGTACTTTCATAACCTGAACAACCTCCTTTGTTAAAATAAAAATCTCAATAAACGATCGCTTAAATTGTTAGACAATCATTCATTGAGTGTTGGACAATTGATGTTAGTACCAATAGTGGTACATAGAATTTGATTACCCCTTAACAAGAGTCGTTAGATATGGCAAATTCTCCCCTAGTATCAATCCGTATTCCGCCTGAAACATTGGCACGTATTGATCAACTTGCACAAAAACTATATCCGCCTCGTCGGGTGGGTAAAACGCCGAATCGCTCTCAAGTCATTTTGGATGCGATCAATCAGTTTTTAGAGCAGCATGACCGCCTACACAGCGATCGCCCTTCGATGTATGACACCCTACCCGTTGAATCATTTAGTCATGAGCCGGATGGCAATCAGCCACAAGCCTATCCTGAGTCTGTCCCAGGTGCGCCTGCTCAGTCCGAGCCACCCAGCCCGGAGTACATTGACTGGTGGTTTAACTACTTCTCATATATGAAGAAATTATCTGACACTTGGTTTAAAGCTAAGTAATTTAAAGTTCTCTAACTGAAAATCATTTATAGCAATTCCAACCGAGTTGTAAGAAGCAGATCCTGCCGAAACAGGCTTCTCACACCTCATCCAGGATCTTGACCTGTCATAATGCTGTGTCTATGCAGACACAGCATTTTTTGACCTAAATTGCAGAATCCTAACCTTTTGAGTAGTGTATTACACTTAATAAATACGAAAAAAGGGGCTTTCAAATAATAGAAATAATTGTTTTCTAAAAACTTAGATATAACCTTTAAATTCATATGTCATACATTTTTATTTCAAGATTCTCAAATGCAATACACTGTATTTCAGTGACTTTCATCTATGTTTTTTAAAACCCGTCATCTACTTTGCATAAAGGTTTTAGCGTTTATTTTCAATCCTCATCTTGATGAATTTCAGAAAATAAAATAATGAAATATACTGAAAATCCAGTTTATTAATAAACGTAAATTTTATTTTACGGCTTCTCAGAATCCCTTTTTTGTGCACTAAAATACAATTTAATTGCTAAGGATTCAATGAATCCGACTGCTAAATCTCCTTGATTGAGAGTTAGGAATTGCTCGGTTAATGAGTGGATGGCACTCTTGAAACCCTGGTTCTTTCGTAGGTTGGGTTAGAGTAGATTACTCAACAAAACCTAAGTTAGCGTTGGGTTTCACGTCGTTCTATTCAACCTTTAAAACAGATTTCCGGAATGAATATGGCATCAAGCTATTGTGTTAAATCACAGCTTGATTTAGACATTTAAGCGGCAGTTCCTCTACGATGTCGTCATTTAAATTAAGGTAATAAAAACGATGATTTGATCTAAATCAGTTTTCTTTTTTCTACTTATCTACGCGAATTTAAAGCTATTTCGTTTATTCAATCCTGTCTCAATATTCAAGATAAGTCATGCCAGAACAGTGAGACTTAACATGACCTCTACTATTCCCGCAAAAAACAAAAAAACAATAGCAAATGGCGTCAAGCTTCGAGGATCAATTTCTGAGCCGTATGCTGAAATTTTGACCCCAGAAGCACTCGATTTTCTAGTCATGCTACAGCGTCGTTTTCGGGTTGAGCGATCGCGATTGCTGCAATTGAGAGACATCATTCAGAAAAAACTAGATGCTGGTTGGCTACCTGATTTCCCATCTGAAACAACCGCAATTCGTAATAGCAACTGGCAAATTGCTCCGATTCCTCATGATTTGCAAGATCGTCGAGTTGAGATCACTGGCCCCACCGATCGCAAGATGGTGATTAATGCGCTCAATTCCGGTGCAAATGCCTTTATGGCAGACTTTGAAGATGCTAACAGCCCCACCTGGGACAATATGGTGTCTGGTCAAATTAATCTGCGTGATGCCGTTAATCGCACTATCGAATTTCACGATCCGATTACAGATAAACATTATCAACTCAATCAAAATCCTGCCGTTTTAATGGCTCGACCCAGAGGTTGGCATCTGCTGGAATCCCACGTTCTAGTCGATGGTCAGCCCATATCGGCTTCACTGTTCGACTTTGGCCTGTATTTCTTTCACAATGCGCATCGGCTGTTGGCCAATGGCTCTGGCCCGTATTTCTATCTGCCGAAGTTGGAGAACCGAGAGGAAGCCGAACTGTGGGATGAGGTATTTGTTGTTGCTCAGAAAGCCCTGAATTTACCCATTGGGACAATTAAGGTAACCGTCCTGATCGAGACCATTCTGGCTGCATTTGAGATGGATGAAATCCTGTATGCCCTGCGCGATCACATCGTGGCGTTGAACTGCGGGCGTTGGGATTACATCTTTAGTGTCATCAAAAAGTTTCATCATCGACCTGACTTTTGCTTACCCGATCGCGAACAGGTAACGATGACCTCTCATTTCTTGCGATCCTATAGCCTGTTGACGATTCAAACCTGCCATCGACGTGGCGCAATGGCAATGGGAGGAATGGCCGCTCAGATTCCGATTCGGGCTGACCCAGCGGCGAATGAAGCCGCTCTCGACAAAGTTCGCGCAGACAAGCAGCGGGAAGCGAGAGATGGTCATGATGGCACATGGGTTGCCCATCCGGCGCTTGTTCCCATTGCCCGTGAAGTATTTGATACGCACATGAACGGGCCAAACCAGATTTCAAGTTCTAGAGAAGAACTCAAAATTACGGCTGAAGATCTTTTGACCTTGCCGGACGGCAGCAAAACAGAGACGGGACTGCAAAAAAACATCTGCGTCGGTATTTTATATATGACGTACTGGCTGTCTGGTTCCGGCTGTGTGCCGTTGTTTAACTTGATGGAAGATGCCGCTACCGCAGAAATTTGTCGTGCGCAAGTTTGGCAGTGGCTGCATCACGGAGCGGTCTTAGAAGATGGGCGCACGGTCGATCGCACTCTGTTTCAGTCTGTACTGGCGGATGCGATCGAGGCCGCTAAAGCCGTCCTCACGTCTCGTCCCCCAACCGCAGGCAACGATTGGCAAAGGAGCTTTGATCGCGCGATCGCCCTGTTTGTTGATCTCGTCACGGCTGAACGATTTGAAGCGTTCCTCACGCTACCTGCATATCAGCAGATTGTTGACCTTTAGCATTGCCTCTACACCCTTCCGTTTATTGATTCGCTCACAACCCGATTGCTGTAGGAGCTTGGCATCGCCAAGCCCCTACCTTAAACATTGCCCCCTGCCATAGATCCACTTCTACATCGACACTTGGAGAACAGTCATGGTTACACCCAGCTTTGATTCCCTTATTTCCAATGCGCCTGAAGGCCGTTTTGAGGGCATTCAGCGCACCTATACTCCCGACGATGTGCTCAAGCTGCGCGGCTCCGTTAACATCTCCTATACGCTGGCTGAACTGGGAGCCAATCGGCTTTGGCAACTGCTGCATCAGGAAGACTACATTCATGCGCTGGGCGCTGTCACCGGAAATCAGGCCATGCAAATGGTGCGGGGTGGCTTGAAAGCGATTTACCTGTCTGGATGGCAGGTGGCAGCAGATGCAAACCTGGCCAATACGATGTATCCCGATCAAAGCCTGTATCCCGCCAACAGTGGCCCAGAATTGTGTCGCCGGATTAATCGCACGTTCCAGCGGGCCGATCAAATTCAACACATGGATCACAAAGGCGATATCCATTGGTTTGCTCCCATTGTGGCTGATGCAGAAGCCGGATTCGGTGGGCCGCTCAACAGCTTTGAAATCATGAAAGCCTACATTGAAGCGGGAGGCGCTGCCGTTCACTATGAAGATCAGTTGGCATCCGAGAAGAAGTGTGGCCATTTGGGTGGCAAAGTTTTAATCCCAACCGCCGCTCACATTCGCAACCTTAGTGCAGCCCGCTTAGCGGCTGATGTCATGGGCGTGCCGACGCTGATTGTTGCCCGCACCGATGCAGAAAGCGCAACGCTGATTACCAGTAATGTAGATGAGCGCGATCGCCCCTTTATCTCAGGTGAGCGCACTCCGGAAGGTTTCTACCGCCTCAAACCGGGAACAGGATTGGCCCACTGCATTGCTCGCGGCTTGGCCTATGCACCCTATGCAGATTTGTTGTGGTGGGAAACCTCTACGCCCAACCTGGATGAAGCTCGTCAATTTGCAGAAGCGATTCACCGGGAGTATCCCGGAAAACTGTTGGCCTATAACTGCTCTCCATCCTTCAACTGGAAAGCCAAACTGGATGAAACCACGATCGCCAAATTCCAGAAAGAATTGGGCGCAATGGGCTATAAATTCCAGTTTGTCACGCTGGCTGGATTCCACTGTCTGAACTACTCCATGTTTGAGTTGGCCCGCAACTATCAACACAGCGGTATGGCGGCCTATGCAGATTTGCAAGAGGCTGAATTTAAGAGTGAGGCGTTGGGCTATACGGCAGTCCGCCATCAGCAGGAAGTGGGAACGGGTTATTTTGATGCCCTTTCCGTGGCGATCTCTAGCGGCCAATCCTCAACCACCGCCCTCGCTAACTCAACCGAGGCGCAGCAGTTTTACGCATCGTCTGAACCCAACGGAGTTCACGCGAACTACGCTTATGTCACCCGGTCTACCCACGAAACCCGCGTCTTCGAAGAGTTTGCTAAAGAAGCGTACTATGCCCGGATTAAGGAGGTTTACAAGGAAATTGAAGAGTTTGCCCGCGTCGATGATGACTGGCTCTAAGGAGTGCTGATGTGAGGAGGTGGGATGTGCGTTCTCTGCACATCCCCCACGATGGAAGACACGATTTCTAAGGAGCGTGGATTTAATAAAACCCGAAACTTAATTTTGGAAAGTGCGGCAGTGCCGCACTTTCCAAAATTAAAAATATGGTTTTAATTTATCCATGATCCTAAGCAATCGAAGGGTTGGTTATGACGGGGTGCAAGGGTGATGACCTAACCGTTTTAACGATTGCCATAACACACAACTGTTACTTAAATCATTGCAATTGAATTTGGAGAAATTATGAGTAGCGATTTCCATGATCATTTGAAACGCCAACTGGTTCACGTTGCGATCGGGGAGTTTAAACCCGGACGTTTTTCTGAAGCTCAGCGGCTTTATGAACAGGCGGTTGCAACGTATCACGAGGGTTTTAAGGGAGCTTACCTGTTACAAGAACCCGGTACCGATCGCGGCATTTCAGTGATCTTCTGGGACAGCGTGGATGAGATGGATGCCAATCAGGCACAGGAACAACATCGAGCCATCTTGCGGAAAATGACGCCGCTGTTTGTTCATCTTCCGACAACGGCGATTTATGAGGTCGTTTCGGAAATTGCGCCATCGTCCAATGCAGAGTCGCTGCTCGCCGGACATCGCTAACCGTCATAGAAGTAGGTGAGTACACAATACCCACCTACTTCTATCAAAACAACCTACTTTGCAAGAGGTCTATTGAGTTAAAAATCGGAGCTGATAGAAAGCACATGCTCACTCAAGTCTATGATGTTGTCATTATTGGTGGTGGAATAGCGGGGACTGCTTTACTCTACGCATTAGCAGAATTTACAGATCTAAAGCAGATAGCGCTAATCGAGAAATATCACGGCGTTGCAACGGTCAACTCTAAAGCTACTCGTAATAGCCAAACCATTCACTACGGAGATATCGAAACGAATTACAGCCTGGAAAAGGCGTTGAAGGTGCAACGCTCTGCCCAAATGGTGGCTCGCTATGCCAGCCAGTTACCACGGGCTGTTCGCGAAGAAATCGTTCATCCCTTTCCAAAGATGGTTTTGGGCGTTGGTACGCAGGAATGCGAACTGTTGCAGCAGCGATATCTTCAGTTCAAACCTCACTTTCCCAAAATGCAACTGCTCGATAAAACACAGGTTGCAGAATGGGAACCCAATGTCGTTAAGGTCAATGGACACGATCGCCCAGAAGATGTAACAGCGATCGCCATTAAAGGTGAATATACAGGCGTTAACTATGGGCTGTTGGCCAAGTCGTTTGTTGAACGGGCGCAATCTGCGTACAACAAGAACATTGATCTGAGGCTGGGAACGCTGGTACGGGCGATCGAACCTGTAGGGCAAAATTATCGCGTCGTTCTGGAAGACGGTTCGCTAACGGCTCGGTTTGTGGTGGTGTCAGCCGGAGGGCACAGCCTGTTATTTGCGCACCGCATGGGCATTGGACTGGAATATTCCTGTTTGCCAATTGCAGGGAATTTTTACTTCACGCCTGAAGTTTTAAACGGCAAAGTTTACACGATTCAAAACGATAAACTGCCGTTTGCGGCGATTCATGGCGATCCAGATATCCTGGCATCTCGCAAAACTCGCTTTGGGCCAACCGCTCTACCCTTGCCGCTGTTAGAGCGAGGCAATTGGCAAACGCTCGCCGATTACTTGCAGGTCTTACGCATGGATGGATCGGTCGCCCAGGTCATGTGGGACTTATTCAAAGTGCGAGACATCCGGGAATACATCATCAAAAATATGGCGTTTGAGCTACCGTTGCTAAACCGTCAGTTGTTTTTACAGGACACCCGTAAAATCGTGCCCTCCTTGCAGCTAGAAGATCTGGAGTTTGCTCAGGGTGTGGGAGGCGTGCGTCCGCAGTTGATTGATAAGAACCAGAAGAAGCTGATTCTAGGTCAAGCAGAAATCGATTTGGGTGGCGGTATTTGCTTCAATATCACGCCTTCTCCAGGCGCGACAACCTGCTTAAGCAATGCCGAGCAAGATGTATTGCGTATTCAAAACCACTTGGGATGCCACTTCAATCGATCGTGGTTTGAAGCAGAATCCGCTTTGGCAATTTGATGGGATCTCGTGCAATATTTTGCAAATCAATATAGCAGAGAGCAGCTTTGCTGTTCCCTGCTACATTAAACTTTATCGGAAATAAGGGTTCGAGTTTCGAAATTGGTTTGTAGCGCGGCGGAGCCGCGCTACAAACCAATTTCCGATAAAGTTTATTACTTGGTTAAATTCCTTAATCGATGGTCGCACCGACATAAAAGGTGCCATTAACTTGGAAACACAGTTCCCGTCCGGGCATGTGGAGGCGCGATCGCGTTTCCCAGAGTTTCACGGCTTCCTCAAGCGTTTGGCAATTTACGATTAGGCTACCCTGGTGAAATCGGATGGAGAGCGAGTGGACTGAAACACCGGACTGATATACCCAGGACAGTAGGGAGTAATCTGACGCATCCAGTTCAAACATAAGTAAGGAGGGAAAACATGAGGAGTAGGAATACAACCATTAACTCCTGAAAAAACAAAATTAACTGTTCGTTTTGTAACTTTATAGAGAGAAAATTATCCCCATTTTCTGTTTTTTCTCTAAAAATGCGGTTTTGATGCGCTGATGGGTAGGTGTTTCTGGTAATTGGTCTGTCAATCGGCTAAAAAACCGATACAGTCTGGATTTGCAACATCTTTGCCAGAAAGAGATCCGCGCAAAGCTAAAAGGCTTGCAAGTTGATTCTGCGCTTCATCGATTGAACAATTCACAAGTTTTTAGGTACGAAAAACGTAATCCCACCAATTCACGGGCAATCCAAAATTGTGATGCCACATTCCATATTTGTGGTGAGCATAATGGATAGACATTTTCATCCAAAAGCACTTGCTGGGACTTTCGTGTTGAAGCTGGTGAGCATAGGCAGAAAAAGCAGCATACACCAACCCGCCTAAACTTCAGGCTAACCCTGCTTGCCAAGACCATAGAAATGGCAACATCAGAATCACAAGCATCAAAACCAACAGCAAACTCTTCAGGTCAACATTGCGGCTAATCTACCCGTGCTGAATCTGGACTCATTCAGGTTCAATCGCATCGTCACAGGGCTTTTAAGCAATGCCTGTAAGTACACTCCTGCTGGAGAAACCTTTTTACTGTTAAATTTTACCAACTTTAGAGCCAGCATTGTTTTACAGCGGTTTTCAATCGCTTAAAACCCGGTTGTTTTTTGGAGAACCGCGCGGAGCGCGGTTCTCCAAAAAACAACTGTGGTTTACTCAAGAAAGAATCGCTGTAGGACGAGCAATTTTTTAGAAAGTGATCAACACGGATTACTTGAGTACGGGAAGATCATAGACTCGCCACGATCGCACGTTGTAACGGTGAACAATCGGTTCAACAGAGGTCATTTGATGTTCTGTTGCCTCTATAATGACCAAGCAATCTCGCTTAAATTTGGTTCTGTAAAGTCTGACCTGCTTTTCGGGATCTAAGCATCCTAAAAATGCACCGTGTAGCCCGCCTGTTGCAGAGGCAATCCCACTTCCTAAAACGGCTATCAGAATGCTATCGAGTGCGATCGCTGGCCCCACTCCAGGAACGAGTAAAATGCCTAATCCAAGGGTTAGTGTGGTTAATCCAACTCCTATGCTTCCTAAAATTGCGCCTGCTTTTGCGCCCTGTACACGAGTAATAGGTAATTGAGTTGCTGGGGCTGCTAAATTCGGTGCGGTGTTTGAAGGTTTATCCATCACGGAAATTTGATGCATCGGGAAATTAATGTTTTGCAGTCCGAGCAGTGCTTGTTCCGCTTCTGCCTGATTTGGAAAAACGCCGATGGCTTGTTTGAGATTGTTAGAATTCATGACTAATTCAACCTATACAACACTTTTTAAGGATCACGAATTTAATAAAATCCCCAAGGGTGTGGGCCGCGCCCTTGAGAGTTTTCATTATGTTTAACCACTTATTGGAGCGATTATTTTAGTGGAGCGAATCGCCTCAGTAGCGTAGCTAAACCAATCATGGGTAATCCGATCGCAATGCACAGGAGAGCCTGACTTAAATTCAGTGCTGCTGTGTCAAATAGCTGATTCATCACACTCCATTGACTAAACAGCATTTGGAATATGAATGCTCCGCCGATGCCGAACAGCACCGCATAACTAACGGGTTCTGTTTGACCGCGCATTTTGGCCATGATGGCTGGAACAAATCTGCTGATGCTCAGCAGATAAAACGCTTCGGCTGCCACTAATGCTTGAATTGCCATAGTCCGTGCTAGAGCTTCGTTACCCGTTGTCCGAACGACCCATTCAAAGGTTCCAAAAATGACGATCCAGTTAAACAGGGAAACGGTCAGAATTCGGGTAATCAAACGACGAGAGAGGAGTGGTTCTTTGGTTGGACGAGGCGGGTTTTGCATCACATCTGGTGAGGGTGGCTCAAATGCCAGAGGGATTGATAGAGCGATCGAACCCACCATATTGAGCCAGAGGATTTGCACAGGCAGAATCGGCAGCGGACTGGCCAGCAGCACGGCAATTAAAATGGTCATCGACTCACCTCCGTTAACGGGCAAGATAAAGGCGATCGCCCGCAATAGATTTTTATAAACCGTGCGTCCCTCTTCTACTGCTCGTTCAATCGAGGCGAAGTTGTCATCCGTCAGAATCATGTCTGCCGCTTCTTTCGAGACTTCCGTACCCGTAATTCCCATGGCTATGCCAATATCCGCTTGCTTTAACGCAGGCGCATCATTCACACCATCCCCAGTCATGGCGACAATTTCACCGTTCGACTGGAGTGCTTCTACCAGGCGAAGTTTTTGTTCAGGTGCAACTCTGGCAAACACATTACTTTGTTCAATGGCATTGGCCAGTTCCATCTCGCTCATATCCGCCAGTTGTTGTCCGGTGAATAGGGGTGCATCCGCTGTTTGATGGAGTCCCATTCGTCGTGCGATCGCAGCGGCGGTTTTGGCATGGTCACCCGTGATCATCTTGACCTGGATTCCGGCGGACTGGCAGGAGCGAATCGCCTGAATCGCCTCTGGCCGAGCTGGATCAATCATGCCCTGAAGTCCAAGAAAGACCAGATTTCGCTCAATGTCGGAATGCTCCAGGGATGATTTA
The DNA here is from genome assembly GCA_036703095.1 of Crinalium sp. Lineage (GTDB taxonomy): Bacteria > Cyanobacteriota > Cyanobacteriia > Elainellales > Elainellaceae > DATNPS01. Next base: position 38,161 of record DATNPS010000381.1, read on the forward strand.
GATCGAGTAGATGGTTTCTTTGCCAACGCCAGGACTCGTAATCCCTGATTTGCCATGCGATCGACTGCTTGTGCGATCGCTGTTGCATCCAGAGAAATAGGATGACCCGCCTCATCTATCATCTGATGACAGCGCTTGAGGATAGACTCAATGGAACCCTTGACATAAATCAACCGTTCAGAATGGTGATGATGTAAGGTCGCCATGTACTGAAATTGGGATTCAAACGGCAGGGTCGCCATTCGAGGAAAGGTTTCTGCCATGGCGTGCGGAATTAGCCCTGCTTTCTGAGCCGCCGTGACCAGCGCGCCCTCGGTTGGGCTACCGACCACGACCCAGTTGCCCTCCTGCTCCTCAATATGGGAGTCATTGCATAACAGCCCGGCTTGCAGGCATTCGGATAGGGCAGGAGTTTTGGCTAAGTGAATGGGGTGTCCGTTGAGAGTCATTTCTCCACTCGGTGCGTAACCACCCCCACTGACCTGGTACAGTGCCCCTCCGGCATAGATCTCCTGCACGGTCATCTGGTTTTCTGTCAGTGTCCCTGTTTTATCTGAACAAATTACGGTAGTACTGCCCAGCGTTTCAACGGCTGGCAGTTTGCGAATAATGGCATGGTGTTTTGCCATTTGGGAAACCCCGATCGCCAGGGTCACTGTTAGGATGGCGGGCAGACCTTCGGGGATGGCACTGACGGCCAGAGCCACTGCTGCTTTGAATACCTCGACCCAGGAAAATCCCTGGGCAATTCCTACGGCAAAGGTCAGAGTCGCCAGCGTCAGAATGACATACAGCAATGTTTTGCTAAATTTATCGATTTTGCGAGTTAGTGGGGTTTCCAAACTGTGACTCTGCTGCATCATCTGGGACAAATGCCCCGTTTCAGTCATTTCACCAATGGCAACGACCAATCCTCGTCCCCGCCCAAAGGTCACCAGGCTCCCGGTGTATGCCATGTTTGCCCGTTCTGCCAGAGGCACATCTGGTGGCAGGGGAGTGAGGGTTTTCTCAACCGGAATCGATTCTCCCGTTAAACCGGACTCATCGACCTGGAGGTCGCCAACGTCAATCAGGCGCAAATCTGCCGGAACTTTATCCCCTGATGACAGCAGCACCACATCTCCCGGCACCAGATCACGAGATGCAACAACCTGTTTTTGTCCATCCCGCAGGATGGTGGCTTCAGTGGTGACAGACTTTGCCAAAGCGGCGATCGCATTTTCGGCGTTTGATTCCTGGACAAAGCCAATGGCAGCGTTGACGATCGTGACTCCAAAGATCACTCCGGCATCAATCCATTCGCGCAGAAAAGCCGTGACGACGCCTGCCACCAACAGAATATAGAGCAACGGTTGGTTGAATTGTTGAAAAAAACGTACCCACGCGCTCTGACGTTTCTGGGCAGTCAGTTCGTTAGCACCAAAGCGATCGCGCCGTTCATCTGCTGCTTGTGTGGAAAGACCTGTTTGAGGGTCAGTTTCTAAGGATCGGACAACGTTTTTAACCGAAAGATGATGCCATTGGTGCTTCTGAGCGGGTTTAGTCAGCGTTTCAACCATGATATTCCTGCAAGCATTGTAGTAGGCAGAAAGCAGTGAAGCTACTTCCCCTTACCCTTAGCCTTGCGCAGGAAAATGATCGAAATGTGATCGCCCAATTGCGACGACTCACGTTTCGATCACATTTGTCCTTCGATCAACGTGAATTCGATAGCATCATTGCAGCCGCGCGACGCGTGGGGTAGCATTTTGCGCATTCATCGAACTGACGTTACGATTAAACGTCGGTTCGTACCAGCAATTTTTAGTATGCAAATTGGTGGCCGTTCAAGCTCGCCGCAGGCGAGCTTGAACTGCCACCGATTGCAGGTTGGGCGCGCCCGACGGGCGCGCCAAACCCGCTATTGGTTTCAAAATGAGAATTGCTGGGTGCGTGCTGAGCCGAAGGTCAACTGACCGTCCCATTCATTGATAATGAAGAGAAAGCAAACTTTCGTATCTTCATTTCATCATGTCCCATCTGTCTCCCTGGGGTACATCCCTGACCACAACGGCTCAACGGCTTCTCCTGCTTGGATCTGGAGAACTGGGCAAAGAAGTTGCAATTGAAGCCATGCGCCTGGGGTTAGAAGTCATTGCGGTCGATGCCTATGCAAATGCGCCCGCCATGCAGGTAGCCCATCGTGCCCATGTGATCAATATGCTGGATGGAGCGCAGGTGCGGCAGATTGTTGAGCAGGAAAAACCGGGGCTAATTGTGCCGGAAGTCGAGGCGATCGCCACAGCTACTCTAGTGGAGCTAGAGCAGGAAGGCTGGCGCGTCATTCCCACCGCTAAGGCAACTCAGCTCACGATGAATCGGGAAGGAATTCGGCTCTTAGCTGCCGAGGAGCTAGGGCTGAAAACCTCGCCCTACCGCTTTGCAGAGACGGAAGCTGAATATCGACAGGCGATCGCCGAGTTGGGCTTGCCCTGTGTGGTCAAACCTGTCATGAGTTCCTCTGGAAAAGGTCAGAGTACCATTCGCACCGAGGCAGACATCCAACCTGCCTGGGAGTATGCCCAGGCCGGGGGACGCACGAAAGGCGGGCGGGTCATTGTCGAAGGATTTGTCCCCTTTGATACTGAAATTACCCTACTGACCGTTCGTTCAGCCTCCGGGACTCACTTTTGTCCGCCCATTGGTCATATTCAGGTCAGTGGGGACTATCGGGAATCCTGGCAACCCTGTGGCCTGCATCCCCAGACGTTAGAGCGGTGTCAGGAGATTGCCGAGAAGATTACAACAGCGCTGGGGGGATGGGGCATCTTTGGCGTAGAACTCTTTATTCAAGGAGCGGGCGACACCACGCAAACCGTTTACTTTAGTGAAGTGAGTCCGCGTCCCCATGATACCGGGATGGTCACTCTGATCAGTCAAAATATGTCTGAATTTGAGTTGCATGTGCGAGCGATTACCGGGCTTCCTATCGGTGAGATTACTCTGATACAACCGGGGGCATCGGCTGTAATTCTGGCCACTGCGGCAGGTGATAATCCCCAATTCACGGGAATCAGCGAAGCGTTGCAGGTACCGACCAGTAAATTGCGGCTGTTTGGCAAGCCTCGCGCCCATCGAAATCGTCGTATGGGAGTTGCCCTAGCCCTTGGCGATACTGTAGAGCAGGCTAGAGAGCGAGCAACCACGAGCGCTGCTGCTGTTACCGTTTTGGTGGATGATGCAGGATAAATAGGGCGAGTTTGGGTAGCGCGTAGTGCTACCCAAACTCGCCTGTTGGAAAAAGATGCAAGATTTAAGTCACTCTTGTCTACTCGATAATCTCGTAGCGAACCAGTTGCCGAATGTCTTGCCGTGACAATTGCAGCTCTGTGGCGATCGCCTCTTCAATCTGCTTAGGGTCTGTCGTAGCGAGTTCTAATTCCATCCGTTTCAAGATCGATTCGGCTGTTTCGACCTTTACCTGAGTGATGTTTTGGTTTCGGTTAATCACAGCATTAATCAGCAAAATATTGACAGAAACAACTGCTTTGAGCTGAGTATCGGCCTGAAGCTTTGTTTCGGTTGGCTGAGATTGCTGCAATTCTTGCGCCGTCAAAACGCTAGAACCAAACCAGAACATCACCGCTACCAACGGAAGTGGCAACCAAAATTCTGCGCCTGATGCCTGTAACCAGCGTTTAATCATCTTGAAATTTAATTCCCAAGTGGATTCGACAAACGGGCCTTCGGGAAGCACCCCTTTCTCAAAAGCCCGATTTTGCGTACGCGGCGCGTACGCAAAATCGGGCGATCGAATTCACGTTAATACAACCTTGTCTGTCTCACAATCTAGCTTTAAGGGGATGTATTATCTATCCCGAAAGCGAAATGCTAGAACTGCAAGCCACACAAAGGCTGGGCCAGCAGATGAAAGTATTGCTAGTAGAAGACGACCCCAAGCAGCTATTGCCACTGCAAATGGCTCTGTCACAGGCAGGCCACAGCGTGGATGGAGTCAAAGACGGCCAAACAGCTCAGTGGCTGCTGTTAGAAAAGGAATATGACCTTCTGGTTTTAGACTGGATGTTGCCACACATCAGCGGTTTGAACCTTTGTCAGCATTTTCGGGCTTTGGGAAAAACGGCTCCCGTTTTGATGATTACAGCCAGAGATACTACCCCTGAAAAAGTCACTGGATTAGATGCAGGCGCGGATGATTACTTAGTAAAACCCATCGATTTAATCGAGTTTATGGCACGAGTGCGGGCGTTGAGGCGGCGATCGCCCCTCTGGGTCGGAGATACGCTGAATCTAGAGGATCTGCATCTCCACCTGGATTCCCTCACCGTCGAAAGGCAAGGTAAATCTGTAACCCTTTCTAGCCGTGAGTTTCAGTTATTAGAACACTTTATGCGTCATCCCCGACAGGTGTTGACTCGCAACCAGATTGAGCAAGCCGTGTGGGAATGGGGCACAGAACCCGATAGTAATGCGATCACCGTTCTTATTCGCAAGCTCCGTCAACGATTGCAAGGTGTAGAAGCTAGTGATTGGGTTGAGAGTATTTATGGGATGGGCTACCGACTGTCGCCACCTGAAAAATAGGACTCTCAAATCGAAGTTCTTATTCGCAGCAAAATGTGTTTAATCAAAGCCGTCGTAATTTAGCCCGCTGGTTTACCCTCTCAATGGGTAGCATTCTCGTTTTATTTGCGGGAGTGATTTATCAAATTGAGGTAAAAGATAAACGAGAAGCACTCGATCGACTACTTTATGACAAAACCCGGATTATGGCGGCGAGTGTTCATTACACAGTTCGTCAAAATCAAACAGACGTTGATCTAACGAGTGTTCCCCTGTTAGGGAGCGGTTCTCACCCGCTTGCCGAAGATTTAATTTATGTGCGCTGGTATAACGCGAGAGGACGATTAGTTCGTTTTTTTGGGGTTGCTCCTGCCACTCAGCTCAATACGTCTCCCGGTTACCAAACCATTCAACCGACTGATCCCGCATTGCAAAACTATCGCTGGCTACGTCAGATCACACTACCCGTTGAAGGGCGGACAGGAACATTAGGTTATCTTCAAGTGGCAACGCCCCTCACAGAAACCCTCAATGGGTTGCAACAGCTCCAATTGGCGCTAACGCTGGCAGTACCGATCGCACTCGGATTCATTGGCATAACAGGTTGGTTGCTCAGCGGAATTGCAATGCAGCCGATTCGACGAGCGTATCAACAGCTTCAGCGCTTTACAGCCGATGCGTCCCATGAGTTGCGATCGCCCCTATCCGCCATCCTGACCAATGCTCAGATGGGACTGATGCTTGCAGCCGACGATACTCAGTTTCAGCCGCCGCTAAAAAATATCGTAGATAGTGCTAAATCAATGGGATCGCTGGTCAATAACCTGCTGCTGTTGGCACGCCATCCGGGGAGGCTCGCTCCTGAATCACCCAAATGGCTCAACCTCAATTCATTTCTAGAGGAGATCGTTCCCCAATTTGAGGCGTTAGCAGACGCACAAAGCATCCGACTGGCCTATGAGCCACCAGAACAGGCGATTAACGTCTGGGCTGATCCCGATTTACTGAGACAGGTGATTGAAAATTTGCTCAGCAATGCCTGTAAATACACCCCCGCTGGGGGATCGGTGCAGCTACACCTCGTTTCCCATCCAGGCTGGGCCATCATGCAAGTGATCGATACGGGAATCGGAATTCCAGAGGCAGACTTACCGTATATCTTCGATCGCTTTTACCGAGTCGATACCGCGCGATCGCTTGACAGTGGCGGTTTTGGACTGGGACTGGCGATCGCTCAGCAGATTGTTCATGCTCATCGTGGCCATATCCATGCAACGAGCGCAGTGGGCCAAGGCTCAACATTTCAAGTCGAACTGCCCCTTAAACCGTATCAATAATTCCTTGGATGCCATTTAATCGTGAATCGTTCCATCCGGCATCTTTGCCCCTCTCAAGTCAGCGTAGCTTAAGTCGGCCCCGTCCAGGTTGGCCCAGCTTAGGTCTGCTCCTCTCAAATCCGCCCACTGTAGATTTGCCTGACGTAAATCTGCCCACCGCAAGTTGGCATGTCGCAAATTGGCCCTGGTCAGGTTTGCTTCCTTCAAATTTATACAGCGAAGACTAGCAGAGCTTAGGTCAATATTTTGAAAATCTCGCTCCCCCGCTGCAAAAAGCATCTGGAGCTCAGTTATATCCATACATTAACATTAACACAACTTCCCGTTACTTCTCACTCATCTTGTGCTAGTGTTTTTAGTAAGGCTTATTTTCGGTTGTGTAATTCGTTCTCCAAGCGTTTCTCCGAATCTAATTCTCTACACCTACGATTCTGGAGAATCTGTATGTCAATTTATGTCGGTAATCTATCGTATGAAGTCACGCAAGATGACTTAAGCCAAACCTTTGCCGAATATGGCACGGTTAAGCGAGTTCAGTTGCCGACCGATCGCGAAACAGGACGAGTCCGTGGGTTTGCCTTCGTTGAGATGGGAACTGACGCAGAAGAAAGCGCTGCAATCGATGCACTCGATGGCGCTGAATGGATGGGCCGCGATCTCAAGGTTAACAAGGCAAAGCCTCGTGAAGAAAGAGGTTCCTCTGGTGGTGGTAACTGGGGAAACAGAAGCAATTCGTCTCGCCGTTATTAAACCGAGGGAATTGAAGTAATCTTCACTGAGTAGTCAAAGCCAAGGCTGATAAGAGGCTGCTTTGTTATAGTGGCTCTCTTTATCAGCCTTACTTTATTCAATCAATCAAGGACATTGAATGACCCAAATTATTCCTGGTGAGCATGAAGGAATTGAGTCAAGCTTGCGTCGCTTTAAGCGAGCAGTGTCTAAAGCAGGAATTTTTCCTGACATGAGAAAGCATCGTCATTTTGAAACGCCGCTTGAAAAACGGAAGCGCAAAGCGATCGCCAAGCATAAGCAGCGTAGGAGAAAGTTCCGATATTAATTGAGAGTAACTTTTAAGTGTTCAATCTCATCATTTTAGGAGCTTTCTGATTATGAATATTAAAGAATTTTGTAGCCGATATGCAGCCGGACAAAGAGATTTCAGAAACCTGAACCTAATGGCAGGAAATTTGAGAAACCTGAACTTGAAAGGGGTCAATCTCACTGGCGCTAATCTGACAAAGGCCAATCTGACAAACACAAACTTAAGCTCTGCAAATCTCACTGGTGCGATTCTGACTGGAGCGATTTTGAATAAAACAAATTTCACTCAAGCGAATCTGACAGACGCAAACTTCAGTGATACCAATTTAGCTGAGGCTAATTTCAGTCATGCTTATTTACGTAGAGCAACTCCAGCCAATAGTTTAGACTCCTCTATCGTTTAGTCGCTTCAAAGAGTCTAGTCTGGGGTTAACTTAAACCTGCACCTTTCTCAATAGGTGAATTTGGGCGGCGCAATGCGCCACCCAAATTTATAGCATTTGCAGGAGCGCTTCGCGCTCCTGCAAATGTTATATGAAAAAGGGTGTGGGTTGCCTCTTGGACGGGGAGCTTACACCCTTTTCATCATTGACGCACACATTCTCATTACTGTAGACAGACACGAGTAGCCAGAGACTCAACTAAGGTGAAAGTGTATTCAAGGAATTTTCATGACTTTCAATATCATTGACGCTAGTCCCAAGAACGCTCAGACGTTCGAGGTTAATTGGGTGAGCGTGGCTTTTTTTACAGCCGTTCATGCCCTGGCGTTATTAGCCCCCTGGTTTTTCTCCTGGTCAGCGCTGGGAGTTGCTATCTTTTTGCACTGGTTGTTTGGCAGTATTGGCATCTGCCTGGGATATCATCGGCTGTTGACGCATCGCAGTTTGCACGTTCCTAAGGGATTGGAATATGCGATCGCCATCCTGGGTGCGCTGTCACTACAGGGTAGTCCCATCTTTTGGGTGGCAGGGCATCGTCGGCACCACACCTACACGGAAGACATTGACAAAGACCCTTACTCGGCAAAACGAGGGTTTTGGTGGAGCCATATGGGTTGGCTGCTTTACAAACGTCCAGAGTTTTTTGAATACGAATCGAATCGAAAATTTGCACCCGATTTAGCGAAAGATGCTTTCTACCGTTGGCTCGATCGCTATTACTTACTCTTGCAGATTCCCCTCGGCATTGGACTATACCTGTTTGGCGGCTGGTCATTTGTAATCTATGGGCTATTCCTCCGAGCCGTTCTGCTCTGGCATAGTACTTGGTTGATCAACTCTGCTAGCCACATCACGGGCTATCGTAGTCATGAGTCCAATGATAATTCTCGGAACCTTTGGTGGGCCGCGATCCTCACCTATGGAGAAGGCTGGCACAACAATCACCACGCCTATCCTAATGTGGCAAAAGCGGGTTGGAAATGGTGGGAAATTGATATGACCTGGTGGGTGATTATGGGCCTCAAGCAAGTGGGGTTAGCACGCAGAATTGTTTTACCACCCTCTGCTTAACAACGCTATGCCAATTTGCCTCTCCTGGATGGGGGTGCTGCTAACGACTCCATCTCCCACACATCAAGTGATTAAGCCTTTGGGGCACCATGAACTGCTGTTAATTCTGTTGGAATTGACATTGCTGCTGTTAGTGGCGCGAGGGCTGGGAGAACTGATGCGTCGCATAAATCTTCCCCCCGTTGTAGGTGAGCTATTGGCGGGCGTTCTGCTGGGGCCATCATTACTCGGTTGGGTATTCCCAGCTCTAGAGGCGCAGATATTTCCCAGAAGTCAGGCTCAATCAGATTTACTGGCAGTTGTTTCCTGGCTAGGAGTGCTATTTCTGCTGATCGTGACAGGGCTAGAAACCGATCTCACCCTGATTTTGCGGAAAGGCAAGACAGCACTGCTGATTTCGCTGGGAGGGATTATAGTACCCTTTGCAACCGGATTGGGATTAGGTTGGGTATTGCCAGACGGGTTTCTGGTTCAGCCTGACCATCGCTTAATCTTTAGCCTGTTTATTGCAACGGCAATGAGCATTTCGGCAGTTCCTGTAATTGCCAAGGTGTTAATGGATTTGCATCTGATTCGGCGCGATATTGGGCAAATTACATTGGCGGCGGGAATGACCGATGACACGATCGGCTGGATTTTATTGTCGGTTGTGTCTGGCTTAGCGATCAGTGGCTCGTTTGATGGCATCACCGTGCTGAAGTCAGTGTTGAGCGCAGTGCTATTTTTAGCGATCGCCTTCACGATTGGGCAAACTGCGGTCGATCGCCTGTTGCGATGGGTGGATGATTCGATTGGAGGATCAACGGCCAGCTTATCGATTGTTTTAATTCTGGCCTTAGGAGCAGCGACACTCACCCATGCGCTAGGAATTGAGGCCGCTTTGGGAGCGTTTGTGTTTGGCATTCTGGCAGGACAATCTCGTCGCTTTAGCCAGGAAGCAGGACACACGCTGGAAATGATTACCGCCGGATTTTTAGCTCCCATTTTCTTTGCCAGCGCAGGCTTGAGGGTCGATTTGATCCAACTACTCGCTCCCCAGACGCTGATTATCGGGTTGCTGGTGCTGGTTGTCGCATGTATCGGCAAGTTTGTCGGTGCCTATGTGGGGGCACGAGTTGCTGGGCTATCTCATTGGGAAGGCTTAGCTATGGGATCTGGCATGAATGCAAGAGGGGCAATGGAAATCATTGTTGCAACCATTGGGTCGTCGCTGGGTGTACTGAATGCGCAAATGTATTCGATCATTGTGATGGTCGCCATTGTCACCTCTTTGATGGCCCCGCCGCTACTCCGTTGGACGCTCTCTAACGTCATCATGGGCCAGGAGGAAAGCGATCGCCTCCACCAAGAAGCACACGATCGTCAGAGTTTCATTAAACGAGTTCGACGAGTTTTGATCTCAACCAGTGGTGGCCCCAATGTGCAGCTAGCCGCCCAACTCGTCAGCCATCTGGCACACCAAAATCAGATGGAAATTACGGCCCTGTTTGCTCAAAGCAAGCAAAAGCCCCCCCAGCAAACCAGTTCAAAACCAACTCAGGTCAAGCAAGCAACCGCCACTATAGCGCTTGAAGCAGTGGCTCAAGCGATGAATTTGCCTGAAACCTTCCCACTGCAAACAAAAGTGCAAACTGGGTTTAGTAAAGCAGATGTGCTGCTGAACGAAGCCCGCAAAGGCTATGACTTAATTGTGCTCGGAGCTAGCAAAGGGAAACCATCGAGTGGTGCTCTCTTCAGTCTCTTTGTCGATCGCGTGATTCAAGAAGCTCCTTGTGCAACGTTAGTCGTCAAGACGCATTTACCGATACCTCAAGGTGACGTTTGCGCTCTCCCACCCCAAGCAATTCGTCACATTTTGGTTCCTACCATTGGGTCAGAGTCAAGCAAACAGGCGGTAGAGCTTGCCAGTACGATTGCATCCCAGATCGGGGCACAATTGACACTCATTCACGTGATGAATCAGCAACAGATCGAGTACCTGCTCTATGAACGGCGATCAATTGCTCCCGCTCAAGAGATCGCTCAACAAATTGTGGCGTATCATACTGAGGTTGCCGAAAATTTTGGCGCAAACGTCCAGGCTCGAATTCTGGAAGACATCAGTCCAGAAAGGGCAATCCTCAACTTTGCCCAGAACGAAGCGGTTGATTTAATTGTGCTGGGCAGTACCATTCGCAGCATTACGGGACGCGTATTCTTTGGGCATCGTGTGGATGCATTGCTAAACCAGGTTATTTGTCCGGTTGCAGTCCTCAGTTCCGTTTAGAATTCAACTAAAGCAGCAGATTATAACGGTTCTTGCTTGAGTAAACTACATTGTTTGAGAACCGCGCTCCGCGCGGTTCTCAAACAACCGGGTTTTAAGCGATTGAAAATCGCTATATGCTCTGCATCATTGTATGTTTTTGATGGATGAAGCGAGCCGGGAGGAGGCTCTAAAATAAAAGATGGAAGTCCACGTTTGAATTTTTAACATTTCAACATTTTAGACCAGGAGGTTTTTCTCATGGTCAAGCGATCGCTCCAGGCATCTCCCGCTGGAATTCAACGAGCTAAACGAGCCTTTGCTCTGAAAGGGTGGACTCAGGAAAATTTGGCAGGAGAAGTGAACTTAAAGACGCGTCAGCCCATCTGGCGGTTTTTCAGCGGGCAACCCGTCGATCGACAGATTTTTTTAGCGGTGTGTTCAATTCTCGATCTAGATTGGCGAGACATTGCCGCAAATCCACCCGCAGAATTTCCTGAACCGGGGGAGAACATTGAGACTGCGACTGTTGCCGTTACCTCTACAGAGATTGATAATCTGGTGAAACAGGTGCGATCGCAATATTGCAGTACCATTCAAAACCAGTGTGGTATTTTGCAACTCCTCGACATCAGTCGTCCCGTCAGCATTGATGATATCTATGTCGATGTCAATATTTTGGAAGAGATTGTCAGTCAACAGTGGTTTGAGATTGCCAATCTGCAAAACTTGAACCCAACGGAGTTTGATCGGGTTGGCTTAGGCACAATTGACCAACCTCAAATACCGGGAATACAGGCCGTTGAAACCCACTCGAAACTGCGCGTTTTGGGTAAACCAGGAGTCGGCAAAACGACATTTTTGAAACATCTCGCCATCCAGTGTAATCGAGGCGAATTCGCCGCACAGCAAGTTCCCATCTTTATTACATTACGAGATTTCGCAGAAGAATCTAGAGAAAGTGGCGTAGTTAATCTTCTCAACTATATTTGTCAGGCGTGGTTGATTGCCGGAGTGTCCAATCCTTCTGCGCTCAAAACCTTACTGCAAGAAGGTCGCATCTTACTGTTGTTAGATGGCATGGATGAAGTGCTGAACCAGGCCAGCACAATGGTTTTGAGGGAGATTCGTAAATTCTCAGAAAAGTATCACAGAAATCAGTTTGTTGTCTCCTGCCGTACAGCGGCCCAACGGCTGCAACTGCCAGGGTTTACCGATGTTGAGATTGCTCCGTTTACCCAGGCTCAAATCACGACCTTTGCCCAAAAGTGGTTTATCGCCCTGAGCAAACGCAATCCTCAAACCGGGCAGGCTCAATCCAGACAATTCATGCAAAAGTTGGACTTGCCGGAAAACTGGCAGTTTCGCCAACTGGTAGTAACTCCCCTGTTTCTGCATCTGGCCTGCTGGATGTTTCAGGGGCAGGAGGACTTTCCAACGAAACGATCCGAGTTTTATAAACAAGGGTTGGATTTGCTGCTGGGTAAATGGGATGAAGCCAAAGGGATCGATCGGGATGATGTATATCGGGATTTTCGCTTACCCCAAAAGCTGAGGCTGTTGAGCCAGCTTGCAGCCGTTACCTTTGAACAGGGACAGTACTTTTTTGAGCAACGCCTCGTTGAACAGTACCTTGAGGAGTATTTACGGAACTTGCCGGGTGCCTTGCTGGAACCAGAGGAACTGCAACTGGATAGTGAAGCGATGCTAAAAGCGATCGAGGCCCAACACGGCATCTTGATTGAACGAGCACGCGGAATTTTTTCATTTTCCTATCTTGCCTTTCAAGAATATTTTACGGCTCGTAAAATTGTCGCCAGTCACAATCTCCGGGCATTAGAGCAGGCCCTTGAGGGATTGGTTCGTCACATTACCGACCCTCACTGGCGTGAAGTTTTTCTATTAACGGTTGCCATGTTACGCAGTGCAGATTCACTGGTGCAGTTGATGAAGCAGGAAGTTGATGCCCTGGTCGCTCAAGATCCCTATCTGCAAGAATTTTTGATGTGGGCCAATCAAAAATCTCAAACGATTCCATACCAGCCTAAAATTGCCACCACGCGGGCGTTTTACCTTGCCCTTGCCCAATCCTCGCCAACAGCTGCCACCTTAGCCAGCACGCTTGATCAAGGAATCGTTTTAGATACAGCCCTGGAGAACTTGTTGTTAGAGTTTGCTGCCGATCACAGTCAGGATTTTGCTTATGTCAATGCCTGTAGCGAAGCTCTCAATAATATCCTGGTCATGGTTCTGGATGCTGGATTTTATAAGTCTTTGCAACAATTGAAAGACCAATTGCCCGCTCCCAGCCAAAGTCGGGAACGGCTGCAAGCCTGGTGGCAGCAAAATTATCCGGTCTGGGTGGAACACGTCAGAACCGCGATCGCCCATTACCGCGATATTCATCACCTTTGGCAGTTTACACCGGAGCAGCAGCAAGTGCTACAACGTTACTATGACGCCAATCAACTCCTGATTGACTGCTTAAATAGCAACTGCGAGGTAACAGCTGCAATTCGACAAGAAATTGAAGCTACGCTGCTACTACCGCAAAAGGAACTGGAAGATCGGGAATGGCAAGGAGATTGAATGATAGATCACTCATTTGGATTTTACGGGGTTGCTTTCTTTGGAATTATTTTATTCCGGTATTTCCTGGCGGCAGGAGGAACCTATTTGTTTTTTTATTCGCCTTTAAGTCAAGCTTTTATTCATCCTCAGAAACCTTATCAATTACCTTCATGGAAGTTGATTCAGCACGATATTAAACTGTCGATTCTTTCTGCTGGAGTGTTTGCATTGGCATCGGCATTTGTCCTGACGGGATACAGTTGGGGGATCACCCGCCTATATAGCCATGCTCAACAGTATGGACTGTGGTACTTAGGAGTGAGTTACGCAGCCGTGTTGATACTCCAGGATGCCTATTTCTACTTCACCCATCGATTGTTTCATCATCCGTCACTATTCCGTTGGGTACATCAAGGACATCATCGATCGCGCTATCCAACCCCCTGGACGTCGTTTGCCTTTGACCCATTAGAAGCGGTTGTTCAATCTCTCTTTCTAATTGGGATTGTCTTTGTGATCCCGCTCCATTTCATCACCTTGATTGCAGTACTGATGACAATGACTGTCTGGGCGGTGGTCAACCATCTGGGGATCGATCGACTGCCTTTGTCGTTTCCTCATGATTGGCTCGGCAGATGGTTCATTGGCCCGGCTCATCATTCTATGCATCACCTCAAGTACACGGTGCATTACGGGCTGTATTTCACGTTCTGGGACAGGTTGCTGGGGACTCAGGCCCCCAACTATCAGGACAAGATTAACAGGCGTCTCATTCGCGAGTAGGAGAAATTCTCGTTATGCAATTAGGGGCAGTGCAGGCTCGCCTCCGGTGAGTCTGCACTGCCCCTAATTGCGACGCCCACGCAAAATCGGGCTATCAAATCCACGTCATTGCGGGTTTCAAAATGAGAATTTCGGGTGAATCAGGAATATTCTTGTCGAAAAAATAGAATTTATGTTGCGAGTTGAAGTATTTTTGTTGTACTTTATGTACATTTGTAACATAGTCAACCGATTCACTCATTAAATCAAACAGCGATCGCTCAAAGTAGTAGTAAGCAAAAATAACTATTTACTCTGAGATTAGAAATGACTGTTTTAACAATAAATTCAACACTAATACAAGACCGACTGGTTTTAGAAAAAAGTCGGCAGCCTGGTTCAACCAAGATCGCCCAATCGATGAATAGCAGACATGTATGCCCATGTTGCTCCAATCCTTTACTTCGCCATATTGGTTTAGGCAAGCTCTACTGGCGTTGTAATCACTGCTTCCAGGCGATGCCAGTGATGGAGGATGCCCAAGAAATACCATCGTTTGCGCATCATATGCGAGCATTACAGCCTCTTACTGTGCATGACTGGCTGGCAAGGCTTGGATATCAGTGAAATGTCCTGTGAGTGTGCCGGAGTGGGATAAAGGCGATCGCCTTTATCCCATGATTTCGCGTATTCCTTTGTGTAACCCGGCTCAGGGGTAGTATTATGAGTGAGCAAATTGATCATTTTATCAACCGCCTTTGAGAGCAGTTAACCGATATTGATGAGCCAATTAGCTGTCAGGATGACAATTGAGTTGACTTCTAAAAAAAGCCAGACAACAATTGAATCTGAACTTAAAGAGGTTAAAGCAAAGCTAGGGACAAAGCGACAAGATGTCAATACCTACAGGCTAGTCCTGAACAAGCAAGCTGAAGAACAGCAGTCTGAATGCAAACAACGCTGACAACGAGTGAACCCACTGAGTAGGTATCATGCGAGTTTTATTACTTTATCCCCTCTTTCCCAAATCATTTTGGTCTTTTGACAAAGCGCTGGAGTTAATCGGACGCAAAGTGTCCCTTCCACCGCTCAGTCTAATCACCGTGGCAGCTATCCTGCCTCAAACTTGGGAATTTCGATTAGTCGATCGCAACGTTGGGTATGAAAGTGAAGCAGATTGGTACTGGGCAGACTTGGTGATCATCTCCGGCATGATTGTCCAGAAAGATGACATGCTGTACTTGATTGAAAGGGCAAAACAACGGGGCAAGCTGGTTGCGGTTGGTGGGCCTTATGTCACATCTGTGCCTGAGACTGCTCAAGCCGCCGGAGCCGATTTCTTGGTGCTGGATGAAGGCGAAATTACCCTACCGCTATTGGTAGAAGCATTGGAGCGGGGGGACACGTCAGGGATATTTCGAGCGAATGGCGAGAAGCCAGACGTCACCACTACGCCTGTTCCTCGATTTGATCTGCTGAATCTCAGGGCTTACAGCGATATGTCGGTGCAGTTCTCGCGCGGTTGCCCGTACCAGTGCGAATTCTGCGACATCATTGTGCTGTACGGACGCAAGCCGCGCACGAAAACTCCGGCTCAACTGTTAGCCGAATTACAAACGCTGTACGACTTAGGCTGGCGGCGATCGATCTTTGTCGTCGATGATAATTTCATTGGTAACAAACGGAACGCCAAACTGCTGTTGCGAGAACTCATCCCCTGGATGGCAGAACGGGGGTATCCCTTCAGTTTCTCCACAGAAGCCTCAGTTGATCTCGCACAAGATCAGGAACTTTTGGATTTGATGATTGCGGCCAATTTTACGGCTGTCTTTGTGGGTATTGAAACCCCAGATACCGATAGCCTGTCACTGACGCAAAAGCACCAAAACACTCGTAATTCATTGGTAGAAGCCGTTCAAACGATTAATCAGGCCGGATTGCGGGTGATGGCAGGGTTCATCATTGGGTTCGATGGTGAAAAATCAGGTGCTGGCGATCGCATCATTGACTTTGTAGAAGCAACTGCCATTCCCCAAGCGCTGTTCAGTATGTTACAAGCTTTGCCGAATACGGCATTGTCTCACCGTTTGCGAAAAGAGGGACGTTTATTGGAAACGGGGAATGAAGCCAATATTCATCAAACGACGTTGATTAATTTTGTTCCAACTCGCCCCATAGAAGAGATTGCTCGTGAATATATCCAATGCTTTTGGGAACTGTATGAACCCGATCGCTATTTAGCACGAGTCTACCGACATTTCATCAACATGAAGCCTCAGAAACACAAGAAAAAATTTAAGCTGCCAGAATTAGCAGACTTGCGGGCACTATTTACTATTTGTTGGCGACAAGGGGTAAAGCGCAATACTCGCTGGCAATTTTGGCAGCAGTTGTTCTCAATTATTCGCCGCAATCCAGGTGTGTTTAAGCACTACTTGACCAATTGCGCTCACTTAGAACATTTTGTAGATTATCGGCAGATTGTACGGAATGAGATTGAAGACCAGTTAGCGGATTATCTGTTAACTAGCTCAAAAACGCCTGAATTAGTGAGCAATTATCCCAGCTAAAAACACCTATCATTGTGTACTGGAGTTTAGGCTAAATCACGCGTCGGCTAAAATTCTGGCGCAGCGAGCATTTTAGCCGACGACGCGCAAGATAAAGATCCGCGCCGCGAAATGTTCTCTGAAAGAACATTTCGCGGCGCGTTAGAAATAATTAGTCTAATACCAATTCAATATGAAGCTGCAACGTTATGAAAAGGGGGGTGGAACCCCCACCCCCACGAAGGGGGCAATGCCCCCTTCACCCCCTTCTCGATTCAGCGCATCTTCATACAAAAACGGTATAACGTCCAGTTTGTAGATTTAATTTGCTCAATTCATCTCATTTCGATAGAGGTGAATCGTAAAATGTAACGTTTTGAATGATTGTCGATCTATTTAAGCAATAAATATTTGGTAATACATTTGTTGCTTAATATAGGTTATAATTATAGGTATAAAGTCTATTGAAGTATCCCATTACCCATACTAAAATCCAAGGGAAAAAAACTCAACTTCAATAGAAATTCAGATCATTCTTCACGACCGTGACAGCAGTAGATCGCTTGAAAGCGTTAGTTTTTTACTTACTGCTTTTGGCTGCTGTTCTCGTCAGTTATGTATCTAAGTAGATGGTCGTAATTAAAAACCGGGGGAGTGCCCCTCCGGGGCACTCCCCCGGTTTTTATAACGTTATTTAATTCTGGCTATCTACTTACAGTGTTAGCAAATTTAACTCTGTAAGCTTTTCATACACATCTCTTTTAAGTTCACTCAACCTATATCTCTTGATGCTTGGATTGTCAGCACAAGGCATTTTTTGAGGCATGATTCCCTCAACTTATCCTTGATTTCACGATCCAGTTTATATTTACCCTACTCTAAAAAGGAAGATGATGACTATACGTTCTAATCTCGCTCTATCTGAAGAACCAATAAACCAACCGATAAAAATCGTCACTCCAGTCCTGCGAGAATCTCTATTTAGTTGGCTAGAGCGCACTGGTAGGTTTCAGGCTAACGAAGGTGATGAGTTACAAGATCATAAGGTTCTAGAAGACTTGGATGATCTTCTAGAGCCAGAACTGTATGTGGCGGAAAGTGAGGAAGAGGAACTATAGCGTTCACAAGTAAATTGTGAACAAGAGGACTGGGGCTAAACCTCCAGCCGATGGTTCCGCATTTTCGCCTGTGATATTTCTGGAATGAAGTAGGTAGCTAGAAACAACGTTATAAAACCGGGGGAACACCCCGGAGGGATGTTCCCCCGGTTTTTCATTATGACTATCTACTTAGAAGACAGAAAGAGTTAAAAGTAATTTTTCAATTCTTTATTTACTTTAAAAATTACTAAATTGAAGGACAAAAGGTATGGATGCTCAAGAAATTTTGAGACTTTATGCAACAGGACAGCGAGATTTTAGTCACGTTAGTTTGGTTCAAGTTTGTTTGACAAATGCAAAACTTATTGGAGCAAAGCTAACGGGTGCGGAGTTAATCGGAGCTGATCTGCGTGGGATCGACCTCACGAAGGCTCACCTCAGCCAGGCCAATCTAAATCAAGCCAATTTAGGCGATGCAGAAATGGTTCAAGCGTGTCTAACCCATGCTGACTTGAGTGGTGCCTATCTGAGTGGTGCAGATTTAACTCATGCCGATCTGAGCGGTGCTGACTTGAGTGGTGCTAACTTAGGAGGAGCCGATTTAAGAAAAGCTGACCTCAGTAAAGCCGATCTGAGTGGCGCTGACTTACGGGGAGCCGATTTATGTGGCGCTAATCTAAAAGATGCTGATCTGAATAATGCAGATTTAGATGGAGCATATTTAGATGAGGCAGATTTGACTGGAGCAGAGATTGAGGGAGCCAAAATTGATAAGGCAGGACTGCGGGGCGCTAAGATGCCCGATGGGATGATTCATGCCTGACTCTGGAAATTATCGTTTCAATCTGATGCCTCAGCGCAGTGTGACGGTAGACGTAATGCTGCTTCGTTTAATAAGTCTATGACCGCTGGAGAAGCTTGGAGAATGCACCGCGTTGATTGATGTGCCGCCAGGAGCCGCTTTTGACTATCTCAACGCGTATGGTGGTTGACTATTTGTACCAGTTGGAACAGATGGATATCCATGCTTGGTTAGAGGCGTTTGTCGGTGGCCGTTGGTATACTTTTGACGCAACCCAATCTGAACCACAGGAAAATCGGATGGCGATCGCCTATGGTCGAGATACTTTAGATGTCGCATTTGCCACTCAATTTGGACGTTCAACTCTACCTGAAATGAAGGTCTGGGTTCTGGGTTTTACGTTTAATTAAGTAGGTAGGCACAATTAAACATTAGATAGAAAAACCGGGGAGTGCCCCGGAGGGGCACTCCCCGGTTTTCTGGGTTTGGTTTAATTAGGCTTGCCTACTTATGACCATCTACTTAATTCAAAATACAGTTGTTCCTAGAGGTTTTATGTCTACTTCCTTAACATCCGGTGTTCTCGTTACCATCATTGGTGAATCTGTATTGCAAGACCGACTGATCAACTTACTTACAAAATCAGGAGTATCTGGTTACACCATCGTTCCAGCACAGGGTGCTGGCAGTCATGGCAGACGCATGGGCGACATAGCTGGCTATAACACCAATATTGAGATCAAAACCATTGTTACCTCAAAAATCTCAGATCAATTATTGGAAGACCTGAAGCCGCTTCAATCAAATCACGCTTTAATTGCTTTTCGGCAATCGGTAGATGGCTTGTTTGATTAAAGGTACCGTTTAATTCAACGAAATTAAGTTGAACCTGTTTGGGCAGTTGCTCTTAGTCGTTCCACATCGCGCATGGGTGGCGCACCAAACAGCCGCTTGTACTCCCGATTAAAGTGCGAAGCATCGTCATATCCTACCCGATACGCTGCACTAGTTGCATCCAGGTTTTGCCCCAGCATCAGACGGCGAGCCTCTTGGAGTCGCAGTTGCTTCTGAAACTGCAACGGACTCATGGCAGTGACCGATTTGAAGTGGTGGTGAAACCCGGAGACACTCATGCCCAGCTCTCGTGCAATATCTTCAATGCGCAGCGGCTGATTAAAGTCTTTCCGAAGCCGATCAACGGCTCTAGCAATGTGGTGAATGTAGCCACCCAAAACGGCAATCTGACGCAACCGATTTCCTTGTTCTCCCATGAGCAGTCGGTAGATGATCTCCCGCTTGATCAGGGGGGCGATCACATGCGCTTCTGCCGGGGAGTCGAGCAGCCTGACGAGCCGGACTACAGCATCTAACAGATCTGCATCCAACAGACTCACGTCGATCGCTTTGACACTCGTACTCCTCTGGGCTGAGGGATAACCAGCCTCTACCATGACGGAACCAACCAGAGTGGGGTCAAGATCGAGGCGAAGGCTCAGGTGCGGTTTTTCTGAGGACGCTTCTAGAATTTGGCTGGATATTGGCAGTTCGACTGTCGCCAGCAGGTAATGCATCGGGTCGTATTGATAGCGATCGCTACCCAAAAGCACTTCTTTGCTGCCTTGAGCAATCACACAAAAGGCAGGAAGAGAGACACTATGAACGCATTCCGAAGGGGTTGAAGCGCGGTTGAAGTGCAGTCCTTTCAGTGGCTCGATCGTCCCATCCTGACGAATCGCGTGAGCAATTCGCTCTGTCAACTCCTCTCGGTTGGCTTGCGCTCGGTCTGCCTCGCGCTTTGCCTGCGGGTCGTCTATCAACGCTCTTTTGCTCGGTTTGCTCGTTTTGGTAGCGTTCATTTCTATACCGATTTCAAACGATTTGGGATACATTAAGCTTCGGAAAGGGTTTGGTAACGCCAGTCCTGTATAAGAACCTAGAGCCTAAAACCCTCAAATCCTAGCCAAGGCAGTGCTGAGTGCTGAGTGCTGAGTGCTGAGTGCTGGGTATTGACCTTTTCTCAGTCCTCAGTCTTCAGCCCGTTAAAACACCTCTTAAGAGTGACTTGAGCTGAAACAGATGTAATTTTGCAGGATTATACAACGATCTTAGACGATCGTTCTATGACTTGTCGGCCAGGATTCCTAGAATGGGGTTAAAGCAATGAAAAACGATTCTGGCTGCTTGTAAGGATCGCGAACAAATTAAAACCGAATTTTTAATTTTTGAAAGCGCGGCAGAGCCCCGCTTTCAAAAATTAAGTTTCGGGTTTTATTAAATCCACGATCCTAAGCGTCTGGAGTTTTATTCAAGCGAAAATCCAGGTTTGATTAGGCAAGGGGGTTGCCCCCTGATGATCAAAGCAGATCAAGGCAAACTTTGCGGCTTAACAAGATCCATCCCCATCAATAGATATTGACATTAAGGTTCAAGCTCTACGGTTGGGGCAGCCACCAATATGGTATTCAGTAAAGGAATTCAGGCAATGGATATCAAACGAAGCGGTTCACAGCCTTCGGGCAAAGGGCCAACCGAGTATTTTACGGGTACGGTTCGGATTGACCCTCTGTTCGAGGCACATGAGCCAGCCCGGACGTCTGGTGCCAGTGTCACGTTTGAACCTGGTGCTCGGACTGCATGGCATACGCATCCGTTAGGTCAAACCCTGGTTGTGACGGCAGGCTGTGGTTTGGTACAGCGCTGGGGTGGAGCGATCGAGCACATTCGACCGGGGGATGTGGTCTGGTTTGAACCGGGTGAGAAGCACTGGCATGGTGCCACACCCACTACAGCCATGACGCACATCGCCATTCAGGAATGGCTCGACGGCAAGCCCGTGGATTGGCTGGAACAGGTTAGTGATGAGCAGTACCAGACACTAAATGTAAACAACTAGGAGCATTCATTCATGTACAACACTAAAGCTTATTCCGCCGCTAGTGCAACAGCGCCCTTAGCATCCGACACGATTGCTCGGCGCAGTCCAACCGAACACGATGTGCAGATCGACATTCTCTTTTGTGGCATCTGCCACTCTGACGTACATTCCGTGCGGAACGAGTGGAGCGATTTCATGTCCACAACCTATCCGATCGTGCCCGGTCATGAAATCGTCGGTCGGGTCACTCAGGTCGGCTCAGCCGTGACTCGGTTTAAGTCCGGCGATTTAGTGGGAGTCGGCTGCATGGTCGATTCGGATGGAGCCTGTCCCCGTTGCCAAGCGGGTCTTGAGCAGTTTTGCCAAAGTGTAATCTTCACCTACAACTCCCCAGACAAGCACCAGACTGCTCCAGTTACCTACGGTGGCTACTCAGATAGCATCGTCGTCGATCAACGCTTCGTGCTGCGCGTTCCCCCGAATCTTGAGTTGGCTGGAGTTGCGCCGCTTCTTTGTGCTGGGATCACAACCTACTCGCCTCTGCGCCATTGGGGTGTCACCGAGGGTAAGAAGGTTGGCGTAGTCGGCCTGGGAGGGCTAGGCCACATGGGCGTGAAGCTGGCTCATGCGATGGGAGCACATGTCGTCGTCTTTACTACTTCACCAGATAAGAAAGAAGACGCGCTGCGCCTTGGTGCCGACGAAGTGGTTGTCTCCCGCAATGCTGACGAGATGCAGAAGCACGCGGGTAGCTTCGATTTCATCCTCGACACCGTCTCTGCCAAACACGACATTAACGCTTATCTCAACCTGCTCCGTCTTGATGGCAACATTACCCTGGTCGGTGCGCCCGAAAAGCCCCTGGATGTCGCCGCATTCAGCCTGATCATGGCGCGCCGCAGTCTCTCCGGCTCCAGTATCGGCGGCATCCCTGAGACCCAGGAAATGCTCGATTTTTGCGGTGAACATAACATCACGGCGGATGTTGAAGTTATTCCTATCCAAAAGGTCAATGAAGCCTATGAGCGATTGCTCAAGTCTGATGTGAAGTATCGCTTTGTTATCGATATGGCATCTCTGAAATCTGAATAACTGGAGAAAAACAGTAGACTTTATTGGAAATTGGTTTGTGGCGTGGTTCCATCGCGCTACAAACCAATTTCCAAACTCGAAACCCTTATTGCCGATAAAGTGTAATGCAAACATGCAAACTTGGAAATAGCAATCTAGAAGTTTCAGCGATCGGGTTCGGCTGCATGGGGCTGAACTACGCTTATAGCAATACACTCGACAAGCAAGAAAGCATATCTCTGCTGTGAGCTGCCGTAGAGCATGGCGTTACCTTGTTTTTGGAGTTTAAACTAAATCACGCATCGGGTGCCACGTTGGAACGACGCGCCGTTCAACTGGGATTGCGGGGTGATGTACTTGCAAGATATTCCCGTGACTGGATTGTCAGCATTGAAGATATTTCTGATTTCGTTCAGAACCAGTATCAAGTTGTGCGATCGCAAAACTGGGCACAACTACTCATTTCCAGTGAGTCCGTTCTCCAAATCTATGTTCAACGCTTCACTGAACACGCTTTAGATGGTTCTCTCCCCAATTGCACAATACTTGCAGAACAGGCTTTAGGGCTAGGTTTACTGATGCCTAACATGAATGTTTGTTTAACTTCAGTAACCCCGGTCAGCCTCAGAGGACGGGTGCTGGGTGGATTAATGCTGATGAATATATATTGCTGTAATCAGCGTGACATTTGAGTAGATCAATCTTAAGAGGAATGAAACTGGTTCTTAAGACGGACAAATGTAGCTGATTGACTCAATAGCATAGAGAAAATCACCATGATTTTGAGGATCTAAACATGCAAACTCCAACAACCTCTAGACCTGCTAACATGACTAGCGTTAATTCACCTGCTAACACACCTGTCGTAGCTCCAGCCTACAACGGCTACGATCGCAATGCCTGGATTTTGGGCTGGAATCCTCAGCAAGAGCTGTGGAATGGTCGTCTAGCCATGATCGGGTTTGTCGCTTATTTACTTTGGGATTTAGCAGGATATAGCGTTCTGCGAGATGTTTTACATCTGGTTCGTTAAACCATCAATTTCATTTTGTCAAAAGCAATCATTTAATCAGATGTAAAAGAGGACGATTCACATGGAAAATACTTCTGAGAAACAAATTCGATATGCAGCCTTAGGATTGGGTGGACTGTTCCTGCTGCTGGCGCTCGCGGGATTTATTCCCTCCTGGCTTTCTGCACCCGTTGATCCTGCTGCAACTGGCGGATTCGGCTACATCTTTGGTCTATTTCCAACCAACTATTTCCATAATGCGATCGGCGTTTTGGTTGGCTTATGGGGAATGGCAGCTTTCACTAGCCTCAGTGGTGCTGTCACATTCAACCAAATCTTTGCGATTGTTTATGGTCTACAGGCCGTGTTAGGGCTGCTGCCATTCTCAAAAACACTGTTTGGTACCATGCCTCTTTATGGTGGTAACGTGGTGCTGAGTATTATCGCTGCTGCGATCGCTTACTATTTCGGCTTTGTGAAACTGGCAGATGTAAACAGACCCACGACTACGACAGGAACGACCAATACAGTTCTCTAAAGATCATGGGTACATTAAAACCAGATTTTTAATTTTTGAAAGCGCGGCTGAGTCGCGCTTTCAAAAATTAAATTTGGGTTTTGTTAAATTTACGTTCCTTAGCTCTAAGTAGGCAAGCCTAATTAAACCAAACCCAGAAAACCGGGGGAGTGCCCCTCCGGTTTTTCTATCTAATGTTTAATTGTGCCTACCTACTTATCTCCCTCAGTCCTACTATAAAAGATGATTTAGGGGAAACCATACAGTAAACGTAGTTTGCTCTGCGGCGCTACTCACCTGAATTTTGCCGCCTAAATACTCAACTCGCTTTTTAACTAAAGCCAAGCCTAATCCTGTTCCACCGTGTTTCCAGGGGTCATTGTTGGGAATCCGGTAAAACTTGTCAAATACATGCGAGAGTTCATGTTCAGGAATTTCAATCCCTGTATTCATCACTCGTATAGTTAATTCATCGTTCATGACCGTTACAGCTACAGATACAGTAATGCTTCCCTCTGCTGGTGTGTATTTGCAAGCATTATGCAACAGTTCAGTCAAAATTTTCTCTAGATGGGAAATATCTATTTGAATTTTAGGCAAGTTGTCTGGAATTTCAACATTGAGAGACTGCTGTTGAATTCGGGTTCGTTCAACAAAAGGTTCTGCCACGTGCAGCAACCAGGAACGCAAATCGATTTCTAATAAAATTAAAGGCTCAGTACCCGCTTCTAATCTTGATACATCCAGTAAATCGTTAATCAGACTTGCCTCTCGCTGACCTTCATCCTGAAGAATGCGCAGATAGCGAAAGATAGGATGGGTGGCGTCTTCAAACTCATTGAACTGCTTTAAAGTAATAGCCAACATTTCTGTTGCCATTTCCATATTGGAGATTGGCGTGCGCAATTCATGAGAAACGGTACTTAAAAAGTCATCTTTGAGATGATTCAATTTCTCTAACGCTTTGACCTGGGCTTTTGCGGCCTGGTACAAACGGGCCTGCCGAAGGGCGATCGCACATTGATTGGCGACTTGCTGCACCAACCGAATTTCCAGTTCTGGAAACAGTTCATTATTTGGTTTGAATAACCATAAACTGCCAATCGCCTCATATTCATCCACAATCGGGCACACCAACACCGTACAGGCATTCTTCATGGGACGCATCGAATACGGTGGAAGCTGACAAAATTGTAAATCCTGACCTTGCTGCAACTGGTTAAAAAGTTCGAAACAGTGTGACATGTGAACGATTGTTCCCTGTGCAGGCGGTAAATCAACTCGAACATACTCATACTGAATCGTTGCAATCTGCTGCTCATTATCATTCAGAGCTGCATCGCAACCTCTAACGTTTAACCCCAGCGAAAGTTCCTCAACGGCTGTTTGCAAAATCTGATTTTCGTCTAACGAATCGCGCACTTTGTCTGTAATGCGTTTCAGAGCTGATTCTAAAACGAGCGCATGTTCCAATTCTGCCGTGCGTTCTTGCACCTGTCCTTCTAATATAGAATTTAACTGCTGAATCTGCCTGAACAATTTAGATTGCTGAATGGCGATCGCAACCTGAATAGAAAGCTGTTTAAGCAGTTCTATCTCATAACTCTGCCATTGCCTACCAGCGCGACAATGATGCGCAATCAACAATCCCCACAGTTGTTGTCCCTGTAAAATGGGCACTACCAGATTTGCTTTAACCTCAAAGGAGGCCAGCATTTCAACATGACATGATGCTAAATTTGCAGCGTAAATATCGTCAATCGCACGAGTGCGCCCCTGCATGTATTGTTTGACATAGGTGGATGAAAAGCAATCATCATCAATGTGCATTCCCAAGATAGATAGGGTAGGTGAGGCAACAGACTCGACCACGACGTTTCCAGTCCAATCCGCTTCAAATTCATAAAGCAAGACCCGATCGACCCCTAAAAATTGTCGGACTTCTGCAACGGTCGTGTTGAGCGTTTCTTCCAGATCGAGCGACTGCCGTATCCGTTGAGCAATTTGGCCCAGCAAGCGTTCGCGTTCCATCTGCTGTCGCAACATCACTTCGGTTTGCTGCCGTTGCGCGATTTCATCCTGAGACTGTTGGTATAACTCAGATTGCGTGATGGCGATCGCGGCCTGAGTAGCGACTCGTCTCAGCAATTCAATTTCGTTTGACTGCCATGGACGAGGGGATGCACACTGTTGCGCCACCAGCAATCCCCACAGTTTCCCTTCATTCACAATGGGAACAGCCAGATTAGCTCGCACTTGAAATTGTTCTAATAGTTCTATATGACAGGTGGTGAGGTTGGCGTCATAGATATCATCTACCGCTTGGACGCGTCCCTGTTGATACAGTTGAATGTATGTCTCTGCGAAATAGCTATCGTAAATCACCGTTCCCGTAATTGGCTTCCAGTCTGAACTAACTGACTCGACTACAACACAGCCGCTGCCGTCAGGTTCTAACTCGTAAATCAAGACGCGATCGCAGTGGAGAAACCGACGAACTTCAGAAACAGTGGTTGTTAAAATTTGATCGAGATGCAGCGATCGATGGATTTGTTGAGCCATCTCTGCGATCAAATATTCTTGTTCTGATTGGTGTCGTAACCGCTCTTCGAGTTGCTTCCGCTCTGTAATATCGTTGCGAATCGCAATATACTGGTAAGGACTGCCTTTTGCATCTAGAAATGGAACGATGGTGGTATCAACCCAATAAAATGTGCCATCCTTCGCACGATTTCTGATTTCACCTCGCCACACTTGCCCCAGTCCGATCGTGCCCCACATCTGTTGAAAAAAGGCTCTAGAGTGATAGGTTGAATTAATCAGCCGATGGTTCTGTCCGATCAATTCATCTCTGGAATATTGAGAGATTTTACAGAATTGATCGTTGACGTAGGTAATCGTTCCTTTCGCATCCGTAATCGCTACAATCGACGATTGATCCAGCGCAAATTTGATGTCTGCCAGCTCTTTTAGCGAGTGTTGCAGCGCTGTTTCTGTTAACATACGTTCCGTAATATCATGCCGAATGGCAATGTATTGATAGGGCTTACCGCTCCGATCTAGAAACGGCACGATAGTGGTATCGACCCAATAAAATGTGCCATCTTTCGCACGATTTCTGATTTCACCCTGCCAGACTTGCCCCAAGCCAATCGTGCCCCACATCTGCTGAAAAAAGGCTCTGGAGTGATGGCTTGAATTAATCAGCCGATGGTTCTGTCCAATTAATTCATCTCTGGAATATTGAGAGATTTTGCAGAATTGATCGTTGACGTAGGTAATCGTTCCTTTCGCATCCGTAATCGCTACAATCGACGATTGATCCAGCGCAAATTTGATATCAGCCAATTCTTTTAACGATTGTTGGAGTACTTCATTCGAAAATTGGCCGTCTGTAGTGATATCTCCTGATGGTTCAACCGTCGATGAATTGTCATCTTGAGGCGACGCGGCGTTCATTGCTAAAACGTTCTTAGTATGACGACTACAGGAACTGCCCTATACTGCCAGTCTACCCAAAACGTTGAACGACATGACTTGTGTTTACAGCGCTTTGCACTTGAATATATAGCAACCGTTGAGATGGTTAGGACAGGGGTATGGGGGCTGCGCCCCCAGCCAGGGGTTCCACCCCTGCACCCCGTCCTAACTAACCCCTCGATTGCTATAGTAGACTTTGTCGGAAATAAGGATTTCGAGTTTGGAAGTTGGTTTGTAGTGCGGCTCCGCCGCGCTACAAACCAACTTTCGATAAAGTCTAGTAAAGGTTGCGAATTATTGAGGCGTGCTACAAACGATTCTCTACCAAGGTACGAATTTCATTGCGAGTTAGCGCAATGGGATTGTTGCGATTTTGAGTTTGATCCAAAATTCTATCCAGATCAGACGATCGCACTCCGTAAGTACTCAGGCGCAGCAATTTGAGCTGTTCTGTCCAGTCGTCTAAAATCGTCACCAGAGCATCACAATAGTACGCCTCTGATTTTCCAGGTTCCCGGCACAACCGCTGTCCCAGACGAGCCATTTTTGCGATCGCCGGACTCATCGGCTGACGCTGGTTTAACGCCTGCCAGTTCGCCCGAACCGCTGCTGCCATCAACGTTCCGCAGACCACTCCATGCGGAATCGGGAAAAAGCCGCCCAGCGGTGAGGCCAGCCCATGCACAATACCCAACCCAGCATTGGCGAGCGCGATACCAGACAAGAGAGCCGCATACGCCATTGATTCTCGGACAGTCGGATCGGCGGCTCCGTCACCGCAAGCCAACAGCAGGTTATCTGCGATCGCCTCCAGGCCACTCCAGGCGATCGCGTCCGTTAGCGGTGTCGCGGTTGGAGAAAGATACGGCTCTAGCAGTTGCGTAAAGGCATCCATGCCACAAGCGGCGGTAATGGGTCGAGGACAGGCCGTTAATAGCGTGCCATCAATGATTACCGCATCGGGAATCAGGTTGTCGTGGCGCAATGATTTTTTGTAGCCATTGGGGCCAACCTCACTGATCACCGCATTTTTCGTGACTTCACCGCCCGTTCCGGAGGTTGTTGGAATCGCGATATAGGGAACCTTAACACCGCTGTGTGGAATACCTTTACCAACCCCTTCCAGGTGGTCAAAAATGGAATTGGTGTGGGGCAGCATAGCGGAAATGGCTTTTCCTGCATCAATGACGCTACCGCCGCCGATGCCCACCACCACCTCTATCGCGTGAGGACGGTATTCGGCACAAATGCGATCGATCTCTGGTGTGGTCGGTTCTCCCGCATAAATGGCCCGATGTGGCGTCAGCCCAGCCTCTTGCAGCAACGATTCAATTCGAGCCAGTTGACCAGAGGCTTCCAGCGATTTTCCGCCTGTCACTAATAAAACAGTTTTGCCATTCAGCGACTGAATCAGTTTCGGCAGTTGTTGCAGTTGGCCTGTTCCGAAGTGAATGGGTGGAACTTTAGCAAAGAAAAAAGGAGCGATCGCCATATGCAGCCAGCCGTTAAGGAGCAATTACGGTATAGGGTACACCTTTACGAGGTTCAGCCATCCAGGGCGCAACCGTATCACGCCAGGTCAAATAGTGCTCCGTTTGCTTATGAGCAGCAGCTCCGGCGTCTGTCTGATACGCTTCGTAAAGAATAAATTGAGTGGGATTCGTCGGATCTTGCAAAACATCAAAACGACAGTTTTCCGGTTCTTGAATAGAATGTTCGTGATTCAGTTTAGTGGCTTGAATAAAGTCTTCAACATGCTCTGGTGTAACCAATACATGCACACAAGTGACAATCATCTATACACTCCTGTGATTGAAAAGCCGTATTTTTAATATTACGCTTACTGAAGCCCTTGAATCACAGCCCGATGAAGATTGTAGAGGCGCGTTTCATCAAGCGGTGCAGCCACATTATTCCAGGTCGTAACGACGCAATAGGTTTTGCCCGTGGGAGATTCTAACCAGTGCGTTAAATTCAACACTCCCGGTTCAGAACCGCCTTTGTACGCCACTTGTGCCCAATCGCTCGGATTCAGCAGTCCCGTTCCAGGATTCACATGCATTAGCGATAAGTCTTTCACGTTGGACATGAGGCGACACAGTTCATGCGGCGTGAAGAAATATTCGATATCCAGAGCGGTTGGCCCATCGGCAAACAGCCCTTCGCCTGAACTGCTGGTAAGGTTGGGCAATGGATATTCTGCAAGTTGGTCTAAAATTCGTCGTCGTTCCGCTGTATTGGCGGCGCGATAGCGCTGAAGCACGTCTTGATATTGCGGTGCTTTGAGCGTGAAGAATTCTCTCGTTGTTAAGAGTGGACGGTTCCGTTCTGTGAAAGCTTCGATCGCATCTCGCCCCAGCACGTGAATCAACGCATCGGTTGCGGTGTTATCGCTGATCGAAATCATCAGCGTGGCCAAGGTTTGCAGCGTAACCCATGAATCACTGGGCCAATCTTGCAAAATGCCGCTCGGTAAACTTTTCCAGGCGGACTGAAGTTCTACAACGTCATTCCAATGACGCTGCTCCGACTCAATCTGTTGACGCAGTGCAGACAGAACCGCTAGCTTAAACGTGGAACCGACGGCAAGCGGTTGGTCAGCATTCAGCGCTGCCCGTTCAGATGATTCCTCCAGAACCAGAAAATTTACCTGTCCCGGAAAAGTTTTGAGCTGTTCTATGGCCTGGTCTAATGTAATGGCATTTGGAACAGGTTGCAGCAGCAGTCCCGCAATTTGGCCTTCGCGATTCAGGCTAATGTGGGCTTCAATCTGACCTCGCTCAAACCTCACCAGAAAGCGATCGCCCGCCATCTGCACGTCCTGATAAGCTCCCAGATCTCTCTCTATCCCCGTTACAAGCTGTTGAAGTTGAGCCAGGGGAACCTGACGGAGAAACTCTGGTGTAAACCAGTCCGACTGCGCTTGGGAACTGGTGAAAAGCTGAGTTAGTGCGGTTTGAGGCGATCGCGACATAGCTTGAGCAGCCGAATGATTCGGAGACGATTGATTTGAAGGCGAAGAATCTTGCGCTAATCCGGAAGTTCGCATCAACAAAC
The DNA here is from genome assembly GCA_036703095.1 of Crinalium sp. GTDB lineage: Bacteria > Cyanobacteriota > Cyanobacteriia > Elainellales > Elainellaceae > DATNPS01. Next base: position 68,657 of record DATNPS010000381.1, read on the forward strand.
TACATCCAATGATGATAGCGATACTGGCGAATACGAGGAGCGATCGCCGCCACGACGAGTGAATGATACTTCGCATACGGTATAGTCCTGGTAATGAAGGGAATGGCGAGAAGGTAGGTGCGCCAGGTATTCTCAATATTATGTCGCAACGAGAGATATTTGCTTCTCGGTTGAGATAAATTCGACGAACGCGCAGAAACATGTTTCTGCACCATTTTAGTCGCGGGTCGCGCGGCTAAAATGGCGCTATCGAACTCACGTCGGTTAAGAACCCAAATATAGCTGTCGCTATACCCGTTAGGACATTGAAAACCCAAGGACGTGAATTCGACGAATGTGCAAACCTGTGCTCCGCGCGACGCGCGGAGCACAGGTTTGCACGATTTCAGCCGCCCGACGGGCGGCTGAAATCGCGCTATCGAATTCACGTCAAGGGGGTTGGGGGCTTCGCCCCAGTCAGGGGTTCCACCCCTTCACCCCGTCCTAATGCAAATCACTGCGGCAATAAGGATGGAGAGGCGCGGCTCCTACCCTTATTGGGGTTTTCGAGTATGAACCAAACCGTTATAGTTCAACGATAAAACTCGTCTGCCCCATGCCACTTTCAACTCGAATCGACCCATTTAAGCAGGTGACGAGTTGCTTTACCAGCGCTAGCCCTAAACCCGTTCCACCCTGCTGCCAGCGATCGCTCTTGGGGATGCGATAAAACGGTTCAAAAATTTGAGTTTGTTCTTCCGGTGGAATTTCAACTCCCGTATTGGTGACCGTAATGATGATGCGAGGAGCGATCGCGACGATAGAACCGACAGATTCAACGCCCGTCGGGTGAACTGAACGCACCGATAGCGTAATGTGCTCTCCGGGAGGCGTGTACTTGCAGGCATTATTCACCAGCTCAGTCAAAATCCGATTCAGGCTATGCTGATCAGACATCAAGGGTGGCAGATCGGGTTCCAGATCAAGCTGAAACTGAATTCGGCGTTCTTGAGCGCGAACTTGAAAATTATTCGCCACATCCGTGATCCAATCTGCCAAAGAAATTGACGTTAGCTCTAACGAATAGTTATCAACATTCAGCCGCTGTAAATCGAGTAAGTCGTTAACCAACTGCAATTCTTGATTACACTGGTTGCGCAAGATCTCCATGTAGCGGGTTAAGGCTTGAAAACTAGGATTGCTCTCTGGGGTGAACATGCCCTGTTGATCGAGAACAATTTCCAACATTTTGATGGACATTTTAATATTGGCTAGCGGGGTCCGCAATTCATGCGAAACAGTGCTGAGAAAGTCATCTTTAAGCTGGTTTAGCCGCTCCAGTTCTTCCATCCGCTGCTGTAACTGTGCGGCCTGAGCGATCGCTCGGTTGCGTTCTTCCGCCTGACGTTGAGCAGTCATGTCTCGAAATACAATGACGGCTCCTGTAATGGCACCTTTGTTATCGTTCAGCGCTGCAATGCTATCTGCGATAGGAATCGTTGCACCCTGTCTGGTCAACAGCAGTAAATTACTCTCTAACTTAATGCGGATTCCATCCTGCAAAACGGTTAAGACAGGATTTGCAATGGGCAGACGAGTTTGTTCATCAATGATTGTGAATACTTCGGTTAGCGGTCGATCAATGGCCTCTCGCAAAGGCCAACCTGTCATCGCTTCTGCAACTGGATTCAGGAATTTAAGCGCGCCTGATGCATCTACCACCATCACAGCATCACCAATGCTCTTGAGCACGCCATTAACCCAGCGTTCACGTTCACAGCGTTGTAGTGCAGATTCGATCGCCACATACAGTTCGCGTTCTTTAATTGGCTTTAGCAGATAGCCAAATGGTGCTGTGAGCCTGGCTCGCTGCACAGTACTTTTGTCTGAATGGCCCGTGACATAGATGACGGGAATCTGAAACTGCTGCCAAATCAGTTCAGCCGCTTGAATACCATCCATGTCGCCTTTGATGCGAATGTCCATCAGCACCAGGTCGGGACGTAGCTCAGCTACATGGCGCAGCGCTTGTTCTCCAGATGAGGCGATCGCTGGAACAGAGTAATTAAGGAATTCTAAAACTTCCTGGAGGTTATCTGCGATCAAACCTTCATCTTCAACAATTAGGATCTGAGGCAAGTCCGTTTCCTCTAGTTCTATGACGCTGCTAGTTACCATATGCTACAACCTGGAGGTTCTCAACGCGATCGCCATCGTTCTATTGTCATGGATAATTAACTGTCACGAACAATTAACCGTAAATGGGTTATGGGGAAACTTCACTGTAATCAGGGTGCCCCCTTGCCGTTCAATATCAACAGATCCTTCTAATTGAGTCACTAGCGTTCGTACCATTTTTAAGCCTAGTGAACGAAGTTTTTTCAGATCTACCGTGTCGGCAATTCCAATTCCGTTATCTTGCACGACCAAGACCAACCATCCTGGTTCAGGACTGCCAAACGTAATCTGAATATTGCCGGGGCGATCGCCCGGAAATGCGTATTTTAGCGCATTAGTGAATAGTTCATTAATGATCAATCCACAAGGGATTGCTGTGTCAATATCTAATTCGATCGCTTCTACATCGGTTCTCAGGGTAATACGATGGGAATTTGTTTGGTACGAGTCAATCAGGTTAGAGGTAAGGCTGTGAACATAGTCAGCAAAATCAATTTTAGCCAAATCATCAGAACGGTAGAGCTTTTCATGCACTAAGGCGATCGATTTAATCCGATTTTGGCTTTCTAATAAAATATTGGCGGCCTGTTGATCCTGTGTTCGTCGCTGTTGCATTTGCAGTAGGCTATCTACAATTTGCAGATTGTTCTTGACGCGATGATGAACTTCCTGCAACAGCACTTCTTTTTCTTTTAAGGATACTTTAATTTGCTCCTCCGCCTGTTTACGATCGGTAATTTCGGTAATGATCATGCCCAGGCTATCAGCCGCCATTTCTGAGTGAGAGTCCGCCAGTCCAGCCACTGAGGATTGGGTTTTAATCGGGAAGAGAGACACCAGCCAGGTTCGTTTGACGCCAGGTTGACTGGGCATTTCTCCAACAATTTCAGTTCCCAGGATGGTTTCGCCCGTCCTTAAAGCGTGTTGGAATAAATCACTCTGGCTTCTGGCAAAATCGGGCACGATGTCCCAAATCGTTTTACCTAGATGGTCTATGATTTCAAGGCGGTTGTTGTCGGCTAAGGCTTGGTTGACCAGCGTGTAGCGCAATTGACGGTCTAATACAGCCATGCCAACGGGCGCACTTGTGATAAAGGCATCTAGCAGTTGACGGTTATGCGCTAATTCTTGCTCCAGTAGGTAGCGCTGATGTGCAATTTCCTGTTCTAACGCTTTGCGATCGGTAATATCGGCCTGAACGGCCACATACGTTACCCCGTGGTCGGGATGCTCAAATTTAGACGTAGTTGCTTGGCACCAGAAGGGCGTTCCATCCTTCTTCCGATTATGAACTTCATAGGAATATTCGCTGTTAGCATCAATACTGCTCAAAATTTCTCTAGTCACAGCCTCAGCATCAACGGTGTCATCCCAATAGTTCAGAATATTGACGCTTTGGTTCACTAACTCACCCACGTCGTAGCCAAACATCTGCTCGAATTTAGGATTCGTATAAACAATGACACCATCCGCTTCTCGAACCAAACACACGCCTTCTGCCATGGTTCTAACAATCTGATCTTGTAGCTCAAGCTGTTTTTCGGCCTGTTTGCGATCGTTGATATTAATGCTGGTGCCCACAATTCGATAGATGCGAGAGGCTGGATCACGCAAGGGGGTGAGGCTCGTGATCCACCAGGTGAGTTTGCCTTGAAACGGTAAACATTCTTCGTAAGTGATGGTCTCTCCCGCTTCGACACAAGTCTGATACCGTTGCCTGAGCGCGATCGCAATCTCGGCAGGAAAGAATTGTTCTGGTGTTTTACCCTGTAAATCGGCGGAGCGGAGTCCTGACAATCGCTCATGAGCCGTGTTCAGGCCAACAAAATAAAACTCGCCATCGTCCGATACGTCAATCACAAAAATGGCCTGTTCAACGCCATTGTAAATGCTGCGCAAAAACTGCTCATTCTCTTGTAACGTTCGCTCAGCCTGTTTGCGATCGCTAATATCGTGCCATGCAATGACACCCCCCGTGACCTTGCCGTCCTGATCCCGAACTGGCCCCGCATTGCAGAGAATATTCACCTGAGTACCATTCGGTCGCTGGAGCACCCATTCCTCATTTTGGACGACTTCTCCGTGCTGCACAGCGCGAGTCAGCGGCAGTTCTTCATTGGTTGCTGGCGTGATTCCATCGGCTTGAAAAATACCCCAGGCTTGAACATGCTGATCAACCGCAATGTCTTCTAGAATGTCGCGCGATCGCCCCGTGAGATGTTCGCCATATTTGCTGACGCGACGAATCGTGACATCAGGCGCATCTGCGATCGTAATGCCTTCAGGAATATAATCCATCAGCGCGTCCAGAATGCGTTTGCCTTCCTGAGCCTCTGCCTGTGCTCGTTTATGGGCGGTAATATCTCGATAGATAGCAGAGAGCGCAGTGATCTGACCAGCTTTATCATTAATCGGGGAGATGGTGACTGAAACATCAATGCGCTGTCCGTCTTTGCGCAGTCGCTCCGTTTCAAAATGTTCGGTATCACCCTGCTGAATCTTCTGCAAGTCATAGTCCATGTCATCGGCTCGCTCTGGCGGGGTCAGAAATGCCAGGTGACGCCCGATCGCCTCATCTGCCGTGTAGCCAAACAACCTCTCTGCTCCAGCATTCCAGCTTAGAATGATGCCGTCTAAACTCTTGCTCAGAATGGCATCACTGGATGATTCAACAATAGCGGCTAACCGAGACGAATAGGCTTCACTGGCTCGCAATGCCTCCTCCATGTGTCTCCGCTCCGTGATGTCCAGTGCAATTCCCCCCACCCAACTCTGATCAGACTGATTAATAATGGGGAACTTGTAAATCAAAAACTCGCCAAAGGTATCATCGGTGCGGGGAACCCTGGTAATTAACTCCAATCTCTGCCGAGTTTCAACCACTGTTTGAGTGCTGATCAACGCGTGTTCAGCAATTTCCGGATCATAAAGCTCGAATACTCCTTTGCCAATAACATTGGAACTGGCCGCTTGAAAGGTTTGTAAATAGGTCTGATTGACGTATAGGATTTTGCCATTGACATCCGTAATCCAGGCGCAAACCGGATTATGGTTCATGAAGGCTTCAAAGCGATCGTTGGCCTGGGCCAGTTCTTGAGTTCGCTCTGCGACACGCTGTTCTAGCTCTGCATTCCAACCTTGCAATTTTAGTAGAGAGGTTTGCAATTCTTCTGAAAGCGTTTGAAACGAATGAGCCAGTTCTTCAACTTCATTGCTTTGCTGAGATAGGCGATCGCCACCAAACCGGGTCACAAATCGTTTCACCGTAGCATTAAGCTGAAGAATCGGACGGGCTACCCATTGAGCGGTTAGAATGACAGCTCCCGTGGCGATCGCAAATGCCAATAGCGCCAGCAGGATGGTGGTGTGCGTGCTGGTATCGGCTTGTGCCATGAAGCTGGATTCTGGGATCACAGCTACCATCATCCAATCCAACCCCTGTTCGCGAATAGGGCTGACCTGTAGATATTGTCGCTGCCCCTGCCACTTAAAATTAAGTTGAACGGGCTGATTAGACTGCCGATGTGATTCTGGCAAAGAGCTTAATTGCTGCCAACTGGCGCGAATGAGAGGAGTTTCGCTGTCTGCTGCAAATTGCCGTCTGACTTGGCCATCTCGTCCAGATACCCATAATTTTTCCTCAGTCGAGGTAGCAACTAATGCACCGGATGGCTCGACAATGAAATACTGTCCGACCTGCTGATGGCTTAACTGCCGTAGAAAATCGCTGAGCGTTGATAAAGTGACGGGAATATCTAAAACACCCAGTTCACGGCCTGCCGCATCGTAAACGGGCAGTACCGCATCAAACGCAATTTTGCTTCGATCAAACCAGACATAAATCGGACTCCACGTTGCTTGTTTTGACTTTAAAGCGGCCTGATACCAGGGGCGAGTTCTCGGATCGTATGGGCCACTGGTCTGAACCAACCGTTCCCGTTTTCCTTCGGCGTTAACGCGGTAGGTGTAGAACTGGTGTCGGGTAGACGCATCCGCCAGACTGCTGGTCAACGTTCCATCCGGTAGTTGAGCGGCATCAATATAATTTCCCTGGCGATCGCCCCAGGCCATGTAGTGAATTGAATCTGTGCTGAGAATTTGTCTAATAAAGAACTGCTGAATCTCATTGGGCGATCGCAATATCCCCGGTCCAATCAGGTTTTTGCTGGCCTGGTTTAACAAATGAGGTGTTGTAAGATAGCTATCCAGTTGCAACCGAACGGAACCATTTGCTTTGTCCATCAATTGATGGGCGAGATTCTCTACAGTATTGCGTTCGTTTCTGAACGCAAGATACCCAATCACCCCAACTGCACTGACAAGCTGCACGACAAACGGAACGACCAGCATCCATCGCAACGAAACTTTTTGAGGTAGTCGAAGCATGTCAAACACTAGGGGGCAGGATTGTTTATCGCCTATTGATCGTAATGAACCCTCAGAAACTTTTCATGAGGAAAACACGCAGAAGCCAGGTAAAAATATAAAGTCTTGTTACGGTATTAATCCGGACTCTTGACGATCAGATCATCCTTTCGGTGGATTCTTTTTCTACCGTTGTGGATTTTACAATTCGATCGCCTGAGTTCCGTCAGTTAATTGATTCAGCAGAGTCGGGAGTTTCCTAAAGCGCTGTCCATTCGATCGCATCATTTCAGCCGCGCGACGCATGTTTAAAATGACGCGAAAAGATGCCCTGTGCGACGCACAAGACATCTTTTCGCGCGTTTGGGGTGCAGGGGTGGAACCCCTGGCTGGGGGCACAGCCCCCATACCCTCTTGGTTTTCGATGTCCTAACGGACATAACTACAGCTATACCTACTGGGCAGGGGCAACCGTAGCCTTAACAACTACATCCTTCACCCCTTTGATTTCTCGCGCCAGTGGGTCGATGCGTTCAAACTGCGGTTGAGTTGGAACGGTACCTGAAATGGTAACCACGCCCTCCTTTGCCGCAACCGTTAGCTGACTGGCGGGCAAGTTTGCCTCTAACTTACTGCGAATTTCACTTTCTAGATCGCTATCCGCGCGAACAGCATCATCACCTGTTGCATCATTGCGCTGCTCACGGGCACGAATGTCAGATTCTAACTGCCGTCTGCGCAATTCGCTGGTTCCGTCACTTTGGATATTTTGGGCTTCTTGTTTGTTAGGAGGTTCGCCTACTTTACTGGTTGTATCCGGCGCGTCTGGACTGGTTTGAGCCGTGTTGCTACAGGCGGCAACAGTGGATAATAAAAGGCTGCCAAGCAGCACAGCGATGAGTTTATTCATGATTAAAATCCTGATTGAAATGCATTTAATGTGAGAGTGCATCTGACGTTTAATGAGGCTCACGTCGTCGATCGATAATGACAACGTTTGGCTCTACGCTACCGCTCTGTTGGATATGCTCAACATTCTGCTCAACATTCTGTTCTGCCGTGGGTTTAACCCTGCGTTCAGTTGTGCGTTCAACTGGGCGTTCGACGGTGTTGGGTCTTGTGCGATCGCTCCTCAGATCCGTAGATTGCAAATGCACATCCTGTCTCGCACGCGATGACATGCGAGGATCATCATCACGAATGTCAAAAATCTCCCATTCATGAACGTGGTGGCGCTTAAGCATGGTTTCTGCATGGTGCACTTCTGTAGGTGAACCATCCACCATGACCAGATAGTGACCCCGATTTAAATGCTCACTGTAGATCTTGGCGCGATCTTCAGGAATTCCCAATCCAACTAACGCACCCAAAATTCCACCTGCGGCAGCACCGATCGCCCCACCGGATAGGGTCGTTGCCAATGCCGTGGCTAATGCACCCCCCAAAATCACCGGGCCAATCCCAGGAATAGCCAGTGTTCCCAAGCCGACCAATAGTCCGCCCAGACCACCCAATGCGGCTCCAGTTGCGGCTCCAGTTGCGGCTCCAACTTTGGCTCCTTCATCAGCTTTGTTGCCTGTGTGCTGATTTACAGGCACACCTGCGATCGCATCATTTGAATTCATATCCTTGCCCATCACAGAAATATGTTCCATCGGGAACCCAGAATTTCTTAGATGGGTTAACGCCTGTTCTGCCGCATGACGATCGGTTAATACACCGATACCTCGTTTGGATGGCTCAGCGACCTGATGAGCGACATTAGGCTCTACAGCCGATGGAGACACGCTTGGCGACACCATAGATTGAACCACGGGAGATGGAGTCGTCCGATGAACAATATCTGGCTCGAGTACCGGGGCAACCTCAGAGCGCGCCGAAGGTGCAGGAATGGCACCTGAACGGTGATCGATCCCAATGGGCATAAACCGATCATTCATGAATTCATAAACCTGCCAGGTTTTGACGCCATGACGGACAAGCCGTGATGCGACATCATGTAAATCATTATCGCTGCCTCGGACAACGACCACTGTGCTACCCTGGTTGACTCGATCGCGATAGAAGTGATGATGTGTATCTGGAATACCAAATTGAGTTTCATCAAAGCGATCGCGCCGTGTAATTCCTGCAAACGCTTCAGGGCGATCCAACTGCTGAGAAACAGCGGCGATGTGGCTGGCTGGGAATCCTGCTTGACGTAAATCGGCGATCGCCCGTGCCGCATCGTGAGAGTTTGCAAACAGTCCAACAGCCTGTTTATTGGATACTCCGTTCACGGCAGGGGTCGCAAAGAGGGGGGCATTCTCGCTGAGGGAAAATGGATTTCCTTCGACCACTTCATCGACAGGCCGAGTGGATTCAATCAGCGTGGGATCATACATCTGCCAATCGCGGATATTGTGATGGCTTAAAACGCCAGCCGCATAGCGGATCTCATCCTCTGTACCGTTCACCATCATGAGGTAGTGGCCCTGATCGAGCTGTTCTTTATACAGACGAGCCTGATCAATAGGAATGCCGACTCGCCCTGCATCAAAGCGATCGCGCAAATCTAGTCCCGCATAAGGTCTCCAATGTTCCAGGTCGCGTGCGATGAAGGAAACTTGACTGAGTGGAAAGTTCGCATTGTGCAAGCTGGCGATCGCATCTTCAGCTTCGTAAGGAGTTGAAAATACACCCACCAGGTATTTGCTGCGGCTCACCTGCGGTGCAATACCAGGAGTCACAGGAGGTGTTGACACTACAGGAATTGCACCTGTTGTTTTGGCAACAGGCAACGGGGGCGTTACACTTGAAGCCGTTGATACAGGCACATCGTAAATTCCATAGTCTTCAATTCCCCGACGATGCAGGATTTGCTCAGCACGGGCAATTTCTTCGTCTGTGCCATCTACAATGACCAGATACTCCCCTCGCGCAATGCGATCGTGATACACTCTGGCTCGTTCTTCTGGAATTCCCAACCCAACTAGCGATCCCAAAAGTCCGCCTGTTGCGGCTCCAATAGCTGTCCCTGCAAGGGTTGTCGCCAGTGCAGTCGCTGTTGCTCCGGCCAACATAATTGGGGCAATTCCAGGAATCGCTAGAGAACCGATGCCCACCAACAATCCTGTTAGCCCTCCCAGTGCACCACCTGCTACAGCCCCAATGGCAGCACCATCTTCGGCTTTGTTATCAATTTTGCTGGCAGTTCGATCAGGATGCACACCATCGTGCACCTCTGCACCTGCAATATTCTCTTGATGAACCTTCTCGCGGGTGATTACCGAGACACGATCCATCGGAACATTAAAATCTCGTAGTTCATGTAAGGCTTGCTCTGTGATTTGACGATTTGGGAAGATCCCGATCGCCCGTCGATGCCTGCTCGTCATGGGATGTGAACTTAATGCCATGATTTCAATCTACCTCTGGAACTCTACTCAGTACTCTAAAGAGAGAATGTTATGCTTGTTTGTAGAACACTCAAAAAACTCATTTTCGAGAATTTAATCGCTTCTTCATTTTGCTTTTCAGGCTGCTAATTCTGCTTCCGCCACATCCAATCAAGCTTGTTCATCATTAAACTTGATAGATCTCTAGTGAGTCAGAAAGCATCTTCACGCTATCAACTGACATGTTAAGTACCATCTGCCATTTGAAATAGCTTGTGGCATCCGGAAAATTTGCTTACCGTCTGTGGGGACTCTATTTGAAAGAATTGAACCTATTCTAACCGGACATTTCGGAACCAATCAGAAATTATCAGTTGCAGATGAGATGACTACGACCATACCCTCTAACGTGAGTTGTACCAAAACTAGATAAAGCACAACGTGGCTCTGAAGCTCGCCTCAGGATAGATGTTCCGATCGCGTCCATAAGTCTCAGGGAACGTGTCCACAAAGTGACCCATCTACCTTCCAGGGCAATCTATGGAACTTGATTAATTCTTCTGTAAAGCTTATAGGCTAAGTCGCGATCGTTGGCTACAATAGAGCCAACATCCCATTCTCTGAAATTCCCTTATAAGCGCCATCTTGCCGCACTGCACGGATCACAAGTTGATCCTTCAATACAAAATGTCCCAAACTGACGTCCACTTTGCGGTATCCAACATCTGTAATATCTATAATCGGGAGGCAGCAATTCTCAGTTTAAAACCGATGGCGGGTTTGGCGCGCCTGTTGGGCGCGCCAAACCCGCCATCGACGGCTGTGCAAGCTCGCCTGCGGCGAGCTTGCACAGCCATCGATTTGCACACTGAGAATTGCTGATCGGGAAGCTTCCCTATTCTCGAAAACGGCATAATATGCCATACTCAATGAGCTTATGGTGTGTTCCTTCTAGATTGAGGCAACGTGACGACATGAAACCAATCCAAGAGGTGTTTTTAGAGACAGAGTGGGGCGATGAAGATGCGGCTCGCCAAGCGCGTGATGAAAAAGCCTGTGAACTGCAAGCTCAGGGGCTAATTTGCAATTGTGAAAACCTCTACACCGTTGATGGATACCGAGTCTTCTTGGTGGAAGCAACAGAAGCTGAACTAGAAGACGCACCACCCAGCCGTCGGGATCGATACAGTTCTACTCCCAGACGCTCTGAACGCCCCGTTCCTAAGTCGTCCTCCCCTGAGCAGGGCGATCGCGTAGAGCATCCGCCAAACCTTTATCGTAAGCGCAAAGAAGGCTAGTTTTAACTCATAAAACCCAACTATGTTTGCAAGAGCTGCACGATGTGCGGCTTTCGTGAACATAGTTGGGTTTTATCAACTGAATAGATGCCGCGATTTATTGGAACGTATGAATGGCGTTTACGATAGTTTGACACTGCTGGCGATCGCGTGTCGGAGGAGATAACGCTGTGGGTTTGGCTGCTTTTAACTCTACTTGCACAACATACACTGGATGGCGTGACGATCCGGGACTCTGAACAATTTGAGCTTGTTGAATGTCGGTCAACTTATAAGTCGCAGTACGCGTGCCCCACACTCGATACCGTCGCTTTAGCGTCATTTGTCCTGTTGTCTTGTCAAGCTGGCAGAAGACCTGCATTGGAATAGATAAAGCGGCTAGTATCACGGCTATTCCAGGCAGAAAAAACACCGCTCCATTGGCTACTTCTTCGAGGCGATCATCTTGTTGAACCCGCAATTGCATCTGTTGCGAATCGTTGATAAACGCGTTAATGTCTGCTGCAATCCGGATTTGCCGTTCGCCAACAAACTCTCTATGGTTAACGAGTTCGATCTGACCAGCAGAGGTACTTAAAACAACGCCCGTTCCGTGATCTGTCACGACTCCAGCCCGTATCACTCGCCCCAGAATCGCATCTGTCTTTGTTCCAAGTAACCCTGTGATGGTACGCTGGCATGTTATTTGATGAGAGGGAGTGCGCCGACATTCTAATTTCGTCAGGTTGCCCGCTACGACTGCAATGCCAAGCCCCACCATCATGAACGGGAGACCAAACAGTGTTCCCCAAAGCCACTGCCGATTGTGATCGGTCAAGGTGAGGCGGGTTGGTGTTTGTTCAGTAATATGCATCAATATAGCAATCGAAGGGTTAGTTAGGACGGGGTGCAGGGGTGGAACCCCTGGCTGAGGGCGCAGCCCTCACACCCCCTATCCTAATCATCTCCATGATTGCTATATGCATCACACGAATATTTTTCAACTGAACTTATATTAGCTCAAGGAGACAATTATCTTCGGTAGGTCAGGAGAGCCAGTTTTCAAACAGAGAATCAAGAATAGTTTGTCTAACCGATTCGGAGCATTCAGGCGGGAACCACATTTCGATTTTGAGAACGTGATATCCCAATTGAGTATAAACTGGCCCAATGATTTCGCCTGCCTGAGCATTGGCGATCGCCTCTCGAATAGCGACAGGCAACTGCATAACAAACTGAACGCCAATGAATCCACCGCTGTTTTTTGACTGTTTACCTCTAGAATGCTGTAAAGCCAGTGCACAAAAAGCTGATGGATTATTCTGAAGTTCCTGTAAAACCTGTATGGCTTCTGCTTCGTTGGGTAGCAAAATTTGTGAAAGTGCTACTCGTTTATATTGATCGCGATCGCTCATATAGTGCGCATCGATCGCACCGCCAAACACATGTTCCTTTAGCTTCTGAGTTAATCGCTCAATGCGAATTCCGTATGACCAATCTTCCACCGTAATCCGCTGTTGATTTAACCAGGCGATCGTATCTGCGGCAGTTAAAAGCTTGTGTTCCAGGCGAAATGCATCTCCGGCTGACTGCAATTCTTCATCGGATACTGTGATGTTCAGTTCTTCGCAGAGTTTTACAATCAACTGTTCCCGTTCTACGGTCTTCGCAATCTCAGCTATTTTTCGCGAATATTGTAAGTGTTTCAGAATGTCTTCCGGCGTTGCAGGCGGAATCTCTGGCAGCGTGAAAGGCTGTTTTGATGCTGTATCTGAAATGGGTAATATGTCTTGCATAATTTTGTCTCTATCAGCTAAATACAAAATCCCAGAGGGTTTGTGCTACACCTCTTTGGAGTTTCAATCACGTCTAACTCCTTAGCCAGGTTGTCGCAGCAGGCGATCGCCAGGAATATCTTGAATGTCGATTTGATGACGATGAAGATCACCATACAAGTTGAGATAATCTATTTCAGCAGGCGTTAGCTTACCGCGCTGGACACCAGCGATCGCTGCATCAATTTCTTCTCTACGTTTGAATCCGGCTAAGCACACATCCACACTATTCTGGCTGAGAGAATAGCGATACATATCTGGAACAGACGGTCGCCAACAGGACGATGGCAGTGAAGGTGGAGCATTCCACAATGGCCCGGAATGAGAGCCTGTTGATTTGAACGTAACGATTCCCGGACGATGTGGATCAGAAGGGTTTAGTGAGTTGAAAATTTGATCCTGAGCAGAACGATGTGCGACGTTATGCCGCACCATCACTACATCCAATAGCGGACTGTGTAACCATTGCTGGGCTAGATTGAGATCATGGAAGGAAGCTCCAATGTAACGCACCGCTCCCATTTTTTTCAGACGTTCTGATGTGGTAAATAGCTTTTCCATAGTCCGCTGGTATAGCGTATTTGGCCCACGCATGTCTCTGCTGGTGCTTAAACACTCTTGCAACGCAGACCCATCAGACGCACCAATCCATCCCCAAAAAAAGACATCGACATAATCAATGCCCAGTTCCTCAAATTGGTCAAACAACACGCCCAATGCAATTTCTGGATTCTTAATATACGTCACCGTTGCTAGCACGACTCGTTCGCGTACCGCCGATCCTCGTCCACACAGTTGCCGCAGCGCACCTGACATCGAACTGTAAATGCAGTGATGCAAATCGCTGGAGTAGAAAAAGTAATTAATGCCGCGATCGAATGCATACAGCGTATCTTCGCTGGAAATACCCGCTCCACCCCCTAACCCCAGACAACTCACGGTAAGATTTGTTCGTCCCAGAGGACGATAGAATGGCAGTTCTGAGCCAGAATGGGTAGGGAATACAGGTGCGATCGTCTCCCGTTCTGACGATGCTAAAGTTAGATCGGTGATGTTCATAAAACGTTCAAACCCAGAATTGAGTATTCGAGACGTAGGGCGGGCATTGCCCGCCTATAGCGGCACATAAATATCGTCAGAATTAGCATTGAGAAACGGGCGATCGAGGTTAATTCCCAATGCTGCAAAATTATTCACAATCGCTTTAAACCGCAGGTCAGGCGATGAGTCTCCGGCGTACCAGGCTTGCAACAAGCCATTGGCGACAATTTGACAACGATTCATCCCAAAACTTTCCTGTGTCGAAAACTTGCGATCGGGTTCCTCCGCGACCGCTAAACCCGGTGCGATCGCCTTAGTGAACAACGGAACTTCAGACCGAAAATAGTTCTGATGCTCTGTATATACCTGCTGAAGCGCCTGTCGTACAGCCGCATAATAACGCCGCTCGAAATATAAAACACCTGAATCATATCGTTTGTAATCGGCGGGATTGTAGAGCACCTTAAAGTTGAAGGGAATTTGGCTGTCATTCAAACAGTGCGTCAAGCTTGCCATCGTGGCGATCGCCCCTTCGGGCAGCAAATGAAAGTAAATCCGTACCGTAACGGGGTTGTTTTGTTTAGAATAGCCATCCGGGCCAACGTTACCTACAGCCACGTAAAATCCATTTTGCACCAGGTTGCGCGGCATTCGAATTGCCACATGTTCCCCAATCGCGGCTGACTGTTGCTCAGGAGTGAGGTGACGACCCCGCTGAATGTGCAGCGTCAAACCACCTTTTGTAACAGCTACACTACCGTCATCTTCTTGACGGACTACTTGCCAATTTGGATCAAAATACCCGCGTCCACCATTGCTTTGATGTAATTGTTCGTAGAAATCCAGGTCAATTCCTAAGAAGGTATTATTTTCAAAATTAGGCTGTAAATCAGGACTGGTTTCCTCAGTGGCGATCGCCAGCGCATCCCGCATGGAGCCATTATAGTAAACGCCATAGAGAAAACTTTGCAGACGTAAGCTGAGATATTTTTGCTGCAATTCAGATGGAATATGTTGGAATCGACTTACAGTTTCCGCGGGTAATTCCAACGGTTTATAGCTGGGATAATGAATGCTGAAATCAGTCTGTATCTCAACATGATTCGCAATATCCCATAAAACATCCATCAGACGATCAGGCATCGTGTGACGATGGGAGACAGAGTTGAGCAATTGCATAGTACTTCTAATAAAGGTTAACGATGAGCAGCCATTAACTCTGATTCAGACACCCCGACGATAGTAGAAAGAGATTGAGTCGGGCGACATAACAAACTCTTCGCAACTTGCAACATACAAATTCCAGCATTGCCAAATGATTTTTGATGTTGAATCATGGCCTGAATTTGTTGAATCAACGCTAAACCCGCAAACTGTACGACGCGATGCAAAAAGTCAGGTCGATGCTGAGCAATGGCCGGAAAGTGTTCTAAATAAGCGCTGACCAGTGCAGCGATCGACGGTTGAAGTTGCTCCAGTGGAATCATCGCCAGTTTAAGCGAATCTTCAATGCTCATCGTTTTACTAACCACAAGACTGCTCAACCACAGTTGCAGATAGCTCGCCACTAGTGTTCCCAAATCACATGCCGGATCACCCCAGCGGCTGCGCTCCCAGTCAATCAGACGCACTATTCCTGAATGTACAGAAGCGGGATCTGATGCAAGATGCTCCCAATTCGTGTGTAGCAAAACATTATTCAACTTCAGGTCATTGTGCACTAAACAACAGGGATGAAACGCATCTGTGAGCTGAGCGATCGCCTGTCCCAAACTGTCGTATCGCTGATAAAGCGCAAAGAATTTCAACCCATCTGCGGGGACCGAACCAAAGATTTCAGGTGTAACTCGGCTGAGTCCATGTAGAAGTTGGGGTGACTCAATCGTCGAGCTGGTAGCCGATTCAGTCAGAAAATCATAATAGCTTTTTTGATTAAAGGTGGTACTGTGAATGGTGCTAAGAATGGTGCCAAGAGTAGTGGCGATCGCTGTTGAAAACACCATATCTTTAGCGTAAAAATCTGCCAAATCGCGATAGTCAATTAAATAATTGAACACAAGAATAGAATCATCTGCATTGAAATACAGGATTTCCGGTAGCGAGGAGTGCAAAAAGTTAAGTTCTGGAAAATGTTGTATCAGCTCTTGAATACGCCACTCATACTCAAATTCACCTGCCGTTTTTCCACCAGAGCTATAGCGTTCTTGTTTAACCAACAGTTGCCGACCATCAGATAAACTCAGCAATAAGTTAAAGTTTTTTGCTACTTTCAACTCTATTTTACTCTGGTCTATTTCATCTACAGCGCAGAGATGATGACTTACAAGATAGTCCGTAACCGTTTGAGAACTTAATAGGAATGCCATTATCAATTTCCTATCAGATTTGATGAATCTGGATTAGCTTTCGTTGTTATTGAACCATCACGATAACCGTTGTGCGTTACGCAAGATTTTGAATCAGAATCTTAAACAGTTAGGACATAATGCTGTTCTTTTGTCTAATCGGGTGGGCATTGCCCACCCGATAGACTGAAATTAATCGAAGATCCAATCGACCAGCGCGGCTGCGCCTGCTGCTACGGCAGCACTGGCGATCGCCACACTCCAGGCAACGGCATGGACACAGGTTGCCGATGATGCGGTTGCGATAGGTGAAACTCCGCCTTCAAGTGCAAGTTCCGTATCAGATAAATCCCTCATGTAGCTTTCAGAATCAGAGAATAAATCAGCACCAGCAGGTTGTAAATCGCGAATTGTAATATTAGCCATTAGAGCATCTCCTAATTGAGGTCAAATTGAATTGAACAGAGTTGTCTCGGATTAAATAATCCTCCTTTCATCCTAGTCAAATGAGTTCATAAATCAAGCTTTTTAGACTCACAAATTAGACATTAATAAAACAATTGCGTCAGTTAAAAACACATTTCTATATGTCAAATCAAAGCGTAAAAATAAGGCGCGACGGTTAGTTTAATTTCCGCCGCGCCTTATTCAATTCATCATTATGGTGTATCAAAGATTATTTGGAAAATCATGTGTTCCCTTGTAGGTAATAATGAATCCACCATCGGTCAGCTGCCCTCCAAGATGATTTACAACCCAATGAAACGCATCCGATAGCCAGGAACCTCCATGAATATCGGTTTGTTCCTGTACATTGTCTAAAGAGCGTAATTCATCCAGCTCTAAATCATGCAGTTGAATCTTTGCCATTGAGTATTACTCCTTTGTTTAAAAACGATTGTCAAGATCAGTAGGCTGTGCAATCACAATTGGGCCTGTGAAGGTAGTCGGTACATTGGTGCAAACACAATTCGAGCAGGCATACCCCGAAGACTGTCCTATCGTTTTTATGAAGGTTTCAAATAGCGCACCACCACTCAATGTACTCAGCTCACTATCGCCCAAGTCACTGATATAGGTTTCGTCATCCGAAAATAGATCGAAGCCAGTTGGCCTCAGATCATGAATTGTAATAGTAGCCATACTGTAAGTCTCCTTTAAGAACGTAAAAGTGTGTAGACGTCGGAGTCCTTGGGGAACTCCGACGGTTTGGCGATCGCTAAACCCAACATTTTAAGCCTGGCACGCAGCTACAAAATTGAGATGGGTCTCGCGTTACTCAGCCAACCTGTTTCATCTAAAGTTGAATGCTTTAGTGCAGGATGTTCTGATTGATAACGACATCACCAAGCGGATTGATCGTTTCGAAAGAAACCCGGCTAAGAATCGTCCGGCTGGTGATCGTTCTCGTTGTAGTGCACCAATCCCAGAGGGTATCGCTTACATCTGTACCGCCCATTACGCCGCTGAAGTCATTGTCTCCCAGATCAGTCAGGAAGCTTTCAGAATCAGCGAATAAGTCGGAACCTGTTGGACGCAATTCGGAAATTTGAATGCTAGCCATGATTAAAATTCCTCACAAGTGGTTTAACGTTGAGATTCAAACACGATGTTTAATCTCTCTCTTCATAGTGCAAAATTAAATTGTGATAGACAAGATTTGATGTGCGTCTAATCAGACATAATTTGAATTGAAATGTCTTGTCATATCAGTTCTTTTTGAAGATGCGCAGAATAAATGGGGATGGAGGAGAATAGTGCCTCCTTCGTGGGAGTTCCAGCCCCGCACCCCTTCTCCAAAAGTTGTAGATTAAATTGATTAGACGCGAATCCGACAAACGCACAAGAAGGTTCTCCATGCGTCATGCGGAGAACCTTCTTGTGCCATTTTAACTGCGCGTCGTGCGGTTGAAATGGCGCTATTGAATTCATGTTAATTAGTGAGCTAGTTCAACAGGTTTAGTATTTTGTTTAACCCATGCTGCAAATAAGTCCGACATAATTTTGTAGCGCATGGTGGCATCTAACTGAGGTTGAATGATTTCTTCGACGAGAATCAAGTGTGCCCCTTTCGCGGTGAGAATGGGCTTGAGAATTTGAGGTGGGGTGGCTGCAAACACAGCCGCAGAAATTTCAGGTTTGAGATCTGAACGCTGCAACAATCCACGATACCCACCGCTCCGACGCAGTTCTGGTTCCTGAATATATTGATGGGCAACGTCGTGAAAATTGAGTTCGCCTTCTTGCAGCGCATAGAATAGTTCCAGCGCTAGATCTGCATCATCCAAAATGACTTCATACAGCACTATTTGGGCATAATCAAGTTGATGCGTAGCGAAAAAGGGTTCAACTTTATCAGCGCACAGATGTTGCATCAGTTTAGCCGAAAGGACGGTCGTATAAACCATTTCCTCAAACTGATCCAACGATAAGCCCTGTTTTTGCAACCACTGCCAGGTATCTTCTGTACGACGCAGGTTATGACTCAAACGAATGGCATCTGCGGTTTGCTGAAGTTCTTCAAGTTCAACCGTCATTCCAGCATTTGTGGCCGCTTCTGCGATCGCCTTCTGAGTCGCAATTCCTTCCAGGATCATGGGAAGCTGCTGTGACAGTTTGAGGTGGTGAATAATATCTTCAGATGAAACGGTTAAAACGTTAAACATGACGTATTTCTCTGGCGATAGGGTAACATGAGGGGCAATTGACTAAAGTTTGAAATCCCCTTGCTGCAATTTCTTAAATGGATCGAGGACAAAATCGATAATGCGTCGCTGTCGCACAATCACTTCAGCGGTTGCGCTTTGTCCGGGTGTTAGCTCGACACACTGATCGTGGGCAGGGATGCAGTGCTGCTCAAGCGTAATCTCCAACTCAAATGTTTCAACATCGCCCTGCGCCGTTTGCGTAATGGTTGAGTTGGGCGCAATCCAGCTAATGTGCGCCGCTACAATCCCGTAATCCTGGAAGGGATAAGCATCAAACTTGAGTTTAACGGGCATCCCCACGCGCAAAAAACCGCTCTCTGAACTGGGAATTTGCGCTCTGAAGACGAGGGGTGCACCTTTCGGCGCAATCTGCGCTACCATCTGACCGGGCTGAACTACGGCTCCGGGTTTTTCAATTGGCAGTTCAAACACGGTTCCTGCAACTGGAGAATAAATGATACGCTGCTGTATCTGCACATGCAATGATTTAATCGTCTCTTTAGTTTGCGCAATTTCGGCTTGCAAGTCACTGATTTGAGCCTGTAGTTCCTCTGCCTGTTTTTGATTGTCTAGAATATTCAGACTGCCTGTATGAACTACCCCGTCATAGCTTCGCTGTTGTTTA
>DATNPS010000386.1:0-22897 GCA_036703095.1 Crinalium sp.
GCAAGACAGGTGTTGAGGATGGGGGAGCGATCGCCTTTGCATCCACTGATTTCACCAATGCTTACAGCGATGTGGATGCTGATCCGCTGGTCAAAATTCAAATCACCTCGCTGCCGACGGGTGGAGCCCTGCTGCTGGGCGGTACGGCGGTTACAGTCAATCAAGAAATTCCGTTAGCGCAACTGGGAACGCTCAGCTTTGCCCCGGCGGCCAATGCCAATGGCGCGATTAGCTTTGGCTGGAATGCCTCGGATGGCACGCTCTATTCCGCCTCAAGCGGCACAGTCAATATCAACTTGACTCCGGTTAACGATCTGCCGACCGTCGGCAACGTCAGCAAAACTAGCGCTGAGGATGTGCCGATTACCTTCGCGTCTACCGATTTCACCAGCGCTTTCACCGACGTAGATGGTGATGCCCTGACTAAAATCCAGATTAAGTCGCTGCCTTCGAACGGAACGCTCAGTCTGGGTGGAACTGCCGTTACGTTGAATCAGGAAATTCCAGCCGCGTCTCTGGGAACGCTGACCTTCACGCCCAACACCAACTATAACGGCAACGTCACGTTTAACTGGAACGGTTCCGATGGTCAGGGATATGCTGTCGCGGGTGGAGCGGTGAACCTGACGTTCACTCCGGTAAACAACGCGCCTATAGTTGGCACCATCACAAAATCCGGCACAGAAGATGCTGGGGCGATCGCCTTCGCTTCCACCGATTTCACCACGGCCTTCAGCGATGTCGATGGTGATCCACTCGCGAAGATTCAAATCACCTCCCTGCCGACGGGTGGAACACTATTGTTGGGCGGTACAGCGGTTACGATCAATCAAGAAATTCCGCTAGTCCAACTGGGAACGCTCACCTTTGCTCCCGCTGCGAACTTTAATGGCAATGTCAGCTTTGGCTGGAATGCGTCGGATGGTACGCTCTACGCAGCGGCGGCGGGTGCCGTTAATCTCAGCATCACCGCTGTCAACGACGCGCCGACGGTCAGCCCGATCAGCAAAACAGGAACAGAAGATGGTGGGGCGATCGCCTTCACCGCTGCCGATTTTACTAACGCCTTTAGCGACCCGGATGGCACCAGCTTAGTCAAGATTCAGATCACCTCCCTACCAACAGGCGGCATCCTCCAGCTTAGCGGCGTTGCCGTGACCGCCAATCAGGAGATTATGGCGGCGAATCTGGCGAATCTCACGTTCGTCCCGAATCTGAATGCCAACGGCAATCTCAGCTTTGGCTGGAACGGGTCAGATGGCACC
This sequence comes from Crinalium sp., assembly GCA_036703095.1. Lineage (GTDB taxonomy): Bacteria > Cyanobacteriota > Cyanobacteriia > Elainellales > Elainellaceae > DATNPS01. Next base: position 1,266 of record DATNPS010000386.1, read on the forward strand.
ACCTACGCGGCAGCAGGTTCGACCGTCTCACTGGCGATCGCTCCGGTGAATGACGCACCCACCGTAAATACTGTCAGCAAAGCGGGGGCTGAGAACAGCACCATTACGTTTGCCACCAGCGACTTCACCGCCGCCTTTAGTGACGTGGATGGCGATGCGCTCACCAAGATCAAAATCACCTCGTTGCCCGCCAGTGGTACGCTCACGCTGGGTGGAACTGCCGTTGCTGTCAATCAAGAGATTCCGGTCGCGTCCCTGAGCACGCTGGTCTTCACGCCTGCACCGGACGTGAATGGCTCCCTCAGCTTTGGCTGGAATGGCTTTGATGGCACCACCTATGCAGCGGCAGGCGGTACGGTTAACCTCAACGTCACGCCCGTTAACAGTACACCAGTGGTCAGCGCGGTTAGCAAAACCGCCAACGAAGACACGGCGATTACCTTCTCGCCCCTCGATTTTGGTGCGGCATTCAGTGACCCGGATGGCGATGCCCTTAATAAGATTCGGATTACGTCATTACCTGCCAACGGCACGCTGTTGCTGAATGGCGCAGCCGTCACGGTCAATCAGGAAATTGCAGCGGCCTCTCTGGCGACGCTCACCTTTACGCCCAGCGCTAACTTTAACGGCAGCACCAGCTTTACCTGGAACGGCTCGGATGGTCTGCTCTACGCCAATACCGGATCAACGGTCAACCTGACGTTCAACGCGATCAACGATGCCCCAACGGTCAGCGCGATCAGCAAAACGGGAACAGAGGATGCAGGTGCGATCGCCTTCACTGCCGCCGATTTCACCAATGCCTACAGCGATGCCGACGGCAACCCGCTGGTCAAAATTCAGATTACCTCGCTCCCCGGCAACGGCACCCTCCAGCTCAGCGGTGTTAACGTCACGCTGAATCAGGAAATTCCGGTGGCGAATCTGGGTAATCTCACCTTCACGCCCAACCCAAATGCCAACGGCACGATTAGCTTTAGCTGGAATGGGTCTGACGGTACGACCTACGCGACGGTAGCCGGATCGGTCAACATGGCGATCGCCCCCGTCAATGATCCGCCCACGGTCGGCACGGTCAGCAAGACGGCGAATGAGGATACGGTCATCGCCTTTGCCGCCAGCGATTTCACAGCAGCCTTCACGGATATCGATGCCAATCCGCTCGCAAAGATCCAAATTACCTCACTGCCAACCAACGGCACGCTCAGTCTGGGCGGAACTCCTGTCACGCTGAATCAGGAGATTACAGCGGCAGCGCTCAGCACCCTCGCTTTTACCCCCAACGCCAACTTTAACGGGGCGGTCAGCTTTAACTGGAACGGCTCCGATGGCACGGTCTATGCCGCTGCGGGTGGAACGGTTAATCTCACGATTAACGCCGTTAACGATCCGCCTGTGGTTAGCGCCATCAATAAGACGGGCACTGAAGATGCCGGAGCGATCGTATTTGCGGCCACCGATTTCACCAGTGCCTTCACCGATGCGGAGGGCAGCAGCCTCGCCAAGATTCAGATTACCTCACTGCCCACGGGCGGAACGCTGAGCCTGAGCGGCGTAGCGGTTACTCTTAATCAAGAGATTACCGCCGCGAATCTGGGCAGTCTCGCCTTTACGCCGAATGCTAACGCCAACGGCACGATTACCTTTGGCTGGAACGGTTCAGATGGCACCAGCTATGCCACGGCAGGTTCGACCGTCAGCATGGCGATCGCTCCCGTCAACGATGCTCCAACCGTCAACACAGTCAGCAAAACTGGGACAGAAGATGGGGCGATCGCGTTCACAGCGGCAGACTTTACAGCCGCCTTTAGCGATGTGGATGGTGATGCCCTCAACAAGATTCAAATCACTTCGCTACCCAGCAACGGTACGCTGACCCTCGGCGGCGTTGCGGTGACGGTGAATCAAGAGATTCCAACCGCCGCTCTCAGTACTCTCACTTTCACGCCAACCGCTAACTTTAACGGCACCGTTAGCTTTGGTTGGAATGGCTCGGACGGCACGGTCTACGCGGTAACGGGTGGATCGGTCAATCTGACAGTCAACGCGGTGAACGATATCCCCACCGTTGGCAATATCAGCAAGACCACGAACGAAGACACCACCATCACGTTCTCGTCGGCAGACTTTACGAGCGTCTTTAGCGACGCAGATGGCGATGCTCTCAACAAAATTCAAATCACGTCTCTACCTGCGGGTAGCCTGCGGCTAAACGGCGTTGCCGTCACGCTGAATCAGGAAATTCCAGTCGCCGCGCTAAACAATCTGACCTTCACGCCCAACGCAAACTTTAGCGGGACGCTCGGCTTTGGCTGGAACGGCTCCGATGGCACCGCGTATGCGACGACGGGCGGCACGGTAAGCCTCACGATTAATCCGGTGAACGATGCGCCCGTGGTTACGACAACCGCACAACCGCTGTCGTACACCGAGGGCGGTGGGGCAATCGCCATTGACCCAGGCTTAAATGCCACGGATGTAGACAGCACCCTATTTAGCGGCGCGACGGTCAGCATCACGAACTTTGATGCGACTCAAGATGTCCTGGGCTTCTCGAATCAAAATGGCATCACGGGCACGATCAACGGCGGCACCCTGACCCTCAGCGGCACGGCCACGCTGGGCAACTATCTGATTGCGCTGCGATCGGTGACGTACAGCAACAGCAGCAATAATCCCAGTACAACGGCTCGCACGGTTCAGTTTAGCCTTCAGGATAGTGCGAATGCGGTCAGCAATCTGGCTACCCGCAGCATTCAGATTACGGCGATCGATTCTCCACCGTCGATCAGCGTTACACCGGGGTCGCTCACCTATCTTGAGAACAGTGGGGCGATCGCTGTTGATAGCGGTGTAACTCTGAACGATGTAGATAGCCAACTGCTAACGCAGGCCACCGTGTCCATTCAGGGCTACGATCCAAACGGCAAGGAAAGCCTCAGTCTCAGTCCGCAAAACGGTATTACGGCCAGCTTTAACACCGCAACGGGTGTGCTAACGATGATTGGCCTGTCGGCCCTCGCCAACTATCAAACGGCGATGCGATCGGTCAAATACACCAACGACAGCGACCAGCCTCCCGCTTCGCGCACGATTCAGTTCAGCATTAGCGACAGCTCATCGGGCAGCACCCCGATCACCCGGCAAATCCAAATCACATCGGTCAACGATGCGCCAACGGTGTTGAGCACACGGGGCGTTGTGCCTTACCTCCAGCCGATGGGCACGATTGCGCTGGACAACACCATCCTGGTCAGCGATGCAGATAACACCACCCTGACCGGGGCAACGGTGTCAATTCTCAACTACACGCTGGGCCAATCGACGCTGGGCTTTACCAACCAGAATGGCATCACAGGGAGCTTTAATAGCGCTAATGGTTTGTTGACCTTAACTGGAACGACCTCTACCAGCAACTATCAGGCGGCATTGCGATCGGTCACCTATTCGCACGGCAACGCTACGCCGACTCAATCGCCCCAGTTCATTCAGTTCACCGTTCAGGATGCAGCGCTCAACAGCGATCCATCTACCAGCACGTTGCAGGTGGTGTTTAACAACACCGCTCCTCAACTGGATTTGAACGGAGCGGATGCAGGTATTGATTATGTTACGTCGGGTGTATCGAATATTGCCATTCGAGCGGTAACGCCCAGTTTGAGTCTGGTTGATCCGGATGGCTACGATCTGGCTTCGGCTACCGTGGCGATCGCCAATCCGCTCAACTGGACACAGGAACGCCTGTGGGTTGATACCTCTGGAACCAATATTCTGGCGTCGTATGATCCAACCCTTGGTGTGTTGAATCTGGCGGGCACGGCATCCGCCGCCGCATATCAGCAGGTGTTGCGCACGGTTACGTACAGCAGTTCCCTGGTTGATCCAGATGCCTCGAATCGCTACCTCTCGTTCATCGTGAATGACGGTCGAGACAATAGCGCGATCGCCACAACAACAATCAGTCTGACTCCCGGCAGATCCAGCTCTAACACCAACAGTCTCGACTCCACGCTGTTCACAACACCGCAGCAGGACATTATCAACGCACCAGACACCAATGACACCGTGTCCTCCATTCTGGGCAACCTGAAACAGGATGATCAGATCAACGGGGGCGGCGGCATTGATACCTTCATGCTGACGGATGGCACGGGTAGCGCCACGGTGAATGTCAGCAGTCGCGGCAATCAGATTTCTGGCATTATTCCATCCAGCACCACGATTACAAACTTTGAGCGGTTTGACTTCCGGGGCTTCAAGGGTAGCGCCAAGATGACGGGCAGCGATTTGCTCAATGATTACCTGATTGGCGGGTCTGGCAATGACACGATTGTTGGCGGTGTTGGCAATGATGTCCTTTGGGGCAGCGGCGGCAAGGATGTAATCAAAGGCGGAACCGGAAAGGATGTGCTGTGTGGCGGTACGGGACGCGATCGCCTGACGGGTGGCAAAGGCCGCGACGACTTCATGTTCCGCACTCGCAAAGACGGAGTTGACATAATCAGCGATTTCCGGGGCGTCGATGATCACATTGTGATCTCCAGAGCCGGATTTAGCCGTCGGCTGAAGCTGGGTCGGCTCAGAGTGGGGCAGTTTACCCTCGGCAGTCGGGCCACGACGGCAGATCAGCGCTTTATCTACAATCGCGGTACGGGCAATCTTTTCTTTGATGCGGACGGTGTGGGTGGCGCAAATCAAATTCAGCTCGCCCATCTGGACAATAAGGCCAGCCTGACCCGTGGAGAAATTATTGTGATAGCTTAAACGTGACGCGAGTTCGACAAACGCGCAAAAAGTTGCCCGCACGACGTGCGGGCAACTTTTTGCGCCATTTCAACCGCGCGTTGCACGGCTGAAATGGCGTTATCGAATTCACGTTATTTAGTTGGGCGATCGCCCGGGTGTGCGTCCTCCTTCATCATTGCTACCACCGTGCGGAGCAGAATTTCCGGGGTCACAGCCTTCTGCGCCATTACCAATTCCCTGATTGCAGTTTCGACGGCCTGATTCGCCAGACCCAGTTTGAGTTGCCGTACTATTGCGAACCACCGTTGTCCGACCGGGAACAATGTACGACGAGGTAATCGCTTCAACCCTGCCCAAACTTACCAGCGTTTGATAAATGAACGCGGCCACTTCCGCACGAGTTGCAACTCGGTCAAGCGCTAATACCCGCACATTCGGATAGTTCACGACAATACCCTGTTCCGTTAACGCAGCCAGTAAGATGCGAGTATCGCTACTAATCTGCATATCGTCATATACAGACAAGAGCGATTCTGGTGCCGTCTGGGTGGATACTCGCAGCCCGCGCGCGAAAGCAAACAGCACGTCGCCACGCGAGAGGTTTGCCTGTGGACGAAATACATTGCGCGACACAGTGCCGAGAAAACCCATCCGGTAGGTTTCCTCAATGGCACTATAGGCCCAGTAGCTGGTGCTCACATCCGCAAAGCGAACGGATTGACGTACTTCAGTAACCTCAAACGCACGCCGAATAATAGCGGATAACTCGGCTCGTGTGACAGCACGTTCAGGGCGATACGTTCCATCGGGATATCCGGCAATAATGTCAAGCTTCGCCAGTTCCACAATAAAGGGATTTGCCCAGTAATCCGTTCGCACATCTGAGAAGACACGCGTTTCTTGGCGAGTTCGCAGTTGGGCCAGGCGAGTTTCTGTAGCCACAGCATCATACGTAACCACAGAACCAGTCAGATTGGTGCGGTACACCCAAACCTGTTGCCCACGACTGACTACCACGACCCAACCAGGAACTTCTGCTTGAGTGCAACTTCCATTTCCTGGCAAGCCTAAGCAACCATTTGCCCAAACCACTCGTCTCGCTTCAACCAATCGCAACTCAGAAGCCTGAACCTGGCTACGTTGGGCGATCGCCTGAAACACAGCCGTTTGCACAGTTTGAGAAAATTCAACCTGCTGAGTGCTGACGGTCGTTTGAGCTTGCCGTTCTACTTCGACTGATCCTGATTGTGTGCTTCCCTGCGTTTGAGTCGTGACACTGGTGCGTCGCTCAATCTGCGTTTCAGTCCGCGACCCTGTTGGCGAACTGCTCTGTCGAGCAATGCTAGCTTCTGTTACAGCTCGATCAAAGGCAACAGCAGACCCAGATTCGTTCGTTCGATACACCCAATATTGCACCCCATCTGTAACTGCTACCAACCATCCTGGTACAGTTGCCGTTGAACACGTCACATTCGGTTGGGCTAAACCTAAACAACCATCGGCCCATGTTTCTTGTCGAGCGGCAATCACCTGCAAGTTTGCCATTGCGACATCAGCTTGATTTGTAATATCTCGAAAAATAGCTGTTTTTACAGCATCCGGTAGGGCAGCGATCGCATTATCGTCGCTATTGGCCTGAGCAACCCTGTTATCGTCTAAGGTAAGAACTGGAGCTACATGATTTGTGAAAGCATCGACTACTTTAGAAGCTTCAATTGCTTTACTTTCAGATACTCCATCTAATGCATGGACAGGAGTAGCGATCGCACTTGACGCACTAAGGCTGGCAATTGCTACAATTAAATTCCTTGCATAGAGTTTATATTTGCTCATACTGGCCTAATTAGGGTGAATGGACGAACACAGTCTAAGCAGGTGACGCGCCTTGCTTAGGAGGGTTCCCAGTCCTAACGTTTCGACACGTTTTTGCGCCATTTCAGCCCCGCATCCATGTGAATTCGATAGCGCCATTTCAGCCCCGCGTCGCGGGGCTGAAATGGCGCTATCGAATTCCTAAGAAAACGTGTTTTCTTTTCATTTTCCCAAGGGGGGTAGTAGTGCAACACACCATCACCCCCTTGTTGGAGACTCACATAAAATTAGGGCAATAAAAATAGTCCAAGAAACGATTTAAAGCTATTGATGTAGATCCTTAAGTCGTCGTTCCAGTGCATCAACTTGTGACCTCATTAGTGAGACGTCTTTGCGTAACTCACTAACATCTTCATGAATGGTAGAAAGTGTGTTTTGGGGATTTTGAGTAAGTCGGATGAGGCCACCGTTCACGCTGTTAGACAAAATACTAACCACAAGCAAAAAACTAAATGCCTGCCAATATGTAATTCTAGGCAGTTTCAGAATAGTAGGCATTGCGATGTTCCAAGCCACCATAAAGATACCTGGAACAATGAACATAGCTAACAACAATATCAAAACAAATTGGGTAACAAAGGGAAGCAGAAAATCCATACTCTTTACACAACGGTTTGAACAGTAAAGTCGGGATGTGCAGTTGTTGAATTTACGCTAGATGACCTTCATTATCGGAAGCGATCGCCACCTCACGACTCTGGCTATCTCCATTACGGCCATCTGTCTCAACCGAAGCGTCATCACTTGCATCAATCGGCAATAACGGTAGCCTGACGATAAATGTAGTGCCATGGCCCTCCCCGTCACTGTGCACCTGAACTGTGCCGCCCTGCATTTCAGTGAGATGACGCACGATCGCCAGTCCGAGTCCGAGTCCACCGTGAGGCTTTGTGATGGTCATATCGGCCTGACTAAAGCGATCGAATACATACGGTAGGAAGATGGAGTCGATGCCGATGCCGGTGTCGGTGACTTGGATTTGGGCGTAAAGGGTAGGGGGTGTGGGGTGTGGGGTAGGGGGTGTGGGAGTAGGGGGATGGCTGGATGCTGAGGGGAATTGGGATAGGTGGATTTCGACTTGGCCTTCTTGAGGGGTGAATTTGATGGCGTTGGAGAGTAGGTTCCAGACGATTTGCTGGATGCGATCGGGATCTCCAAGGACGCGGTAGGGGATGTTGGGTGTTGGGTGTTGGGTGTTGGGTGTTGGGTGTGGAGGGGTGATTTGGAAGTGAAAGTGGATGGATTTGGCGATCGCCGCAGGTCGGATTGATTCGATCGCGGCTTCGATCACGGGCACTAAATCCGTGGGTTCGACCTGGAGCCGCAATTTACCGGAGGTAATACTGGAAATATCCAGCAGGTCTTTAATAATGGTAGAGAGTGCTTTTGTATTGCGGTGAATCGTGGCCAAGGCGCGTTGGGTCATCGCTTCGTCCAGTTGGCGAGCGGTGAGCATCTGCATCCAGCCCAGCATGGCATTTAGCGGCGTTCGCAGTTCGTGCGACAGGGTGGCCAGGAATTCGTCTTTGCTGCGATTGGCAGCTTCGGCTACCGCGCGATCGCGTTGAGCACGACGATACAATCGAGCGTTTTCGACGGCCAGAGCCGCACGACGGGCCAGTTCCTCCGCCAGGGTCAGATCGGCCTGAGTATAGCGACGGCCTGATTCTGCAAAGACGAAGGAAATCGTGCCCAGGATACGCGTGTGAATGCGTAGCGGCACGATCATGACCGAGTGCAATCCCAATGCTCGGATGGCGTTGAGGTAGTCCGGATCAGACGTCGCTTCAACCAGCATGTCATCCGAAATGTAGGGATATAGCTCGGATTGACCCGATCGCAACACTTGGGCCACTCCAGTATCTGCGTTGAGATTAATGGGATATTTGCGCCGGAACGCCTCAGCCCAGGCGACTTTATCTGGATCAATATGAGCCGTGGCGACCTGCTGCACAGAGCCATCTTCTTCAAGAATGTGAATGGAGCACCAGTCTGCTAGACGCGGCACGGTCAAATACACCAGACTGCTCAGCGTGGTCTGGTAATCCAGAGAACTGGCTAACACATCGCTGGCTTCTACCAGATAGGTCTGTGCGTCTTCAATGCGTTTGCGATCGCTGATATCGATACAACTGCCGACATAACCCAGGAAACAGCCATCTGGCGTGAATCGGGGAGCACCGTTGTCTAAAATCCAGCCATATTCGCCATCAAAGCGCCGCAGGCGATACTCAATGGTGAAGGGTTGGCGAGCATTAAACGCAGTTTCATAGGCTGTGAGGCAGTGCTGAAAATCCTCAGGATGGATGCCCTCCATCCAACCGTTGCCGATCTCCTGCTCCAGGGTGCGTCCAGTAAAGGTGAGCCAGCCCTGGTTAACATAACTGCACTGGTTATCCAGACCTGACATCCAAACCATGACGGGTGCGGCATCTGCCATCATGCGAAAGCGTTCTTCGCTCTCTCGCAGGGCGTCTTCGGTCTGTTTGCGATCGCTGATATCCAGGCTAAACCCAACCGTGCGAACCACCGTTCCAGCGATATCGCGATAAATTTTGCCCTGATCCCAAATGTAGCGATACTGTCCATCTCGATGGCGCACCCGATAATCGATCGCAAAACTGTCTGCATGACGTTCCAGAATGTCTTGCATCGTTTGGTTTAAGCGTTCCAGATCATCAGGATGTACCAGTTGCATCCACCAATCCACCGTCGGTTCTGCTTCATCCGGTGCATAGCCCACGACGTCCATCAGTCCTCGCGTTCGTTCCATCACGTTTGTGCGAGCATTCCATTCATACACCAAGCCTCTAACCGCTGACGTCGCGATCTCAAATCGCTCTTTGGCGCGGCGTAATTCGGTAGCCGTGCGACGCAGTTCGCTTAAATCGAGATGAAAACAAATCACTTTAGGCGGGCGATCGGGCGTGGCTTCTAGCAACGCTCCGCCAATCAGAACAGGAACTCGACTGCCGTCTGCCCGAATATATTCCTTTTCAAACGGCGTAAAAAAACCGTTTGCCCTTAATTCATCGCCCGCTTTTGCATCTAACGGCAGGTATTCTGGCGGAGTTACCTGTTGCCAGGACAGTGCGCCAGCATCCAGATCGTCGCGAGTATACCCCATCATTTTCAGTAGGGCGTGGTTGGCCTCAAGGATGCCGCCATCTAACTCGCCAATTGATACTCCAAACAAGTTGGATTCGATTAACCGCCGAAACCGACTATCGCTCTCTTGAAGTGCCGTTTGAGTAGTTTTGTAGTTCGTAATATCAACGGCTGCACAGGAAATGCCGCTGATGTGACCATATTCGTTGCGTAATGGCTCTACCCGCAGATCGTAGTAGCGAAGCTGATCTGCAACCCTAATTTGGACTTCTTCATGAGTAGCAACGCCACTGGCGAGCACTCTGCGTTTAATCGCCGTCAACTGTTCTGCTTCTTCGGGTGAAAACAAATCATAATCCGTTTTTCCTAACACCGAAGAGACAGGATAATTTTGAGGATTATCAATCCACTGATAGCGCAGGTCTGTATCTTGTTGCAGGAGAGTAACATCTGCACTTTTCAACGCCAGTTGAATTCGCTTTTCATTGGTCTGAAGTTGCTTGACGCTGATATCAGTCTGCTTCCGACTGTGACGAAGATCAAGGCTAATAAAATGAATCAGCAGCATCACCGCTGAAAAAAGCGTGAGTCGCGCAAAATCGTTACTACCAGCAATGAGCAGGCTGTAGGGTGGAGCCATTAAAAAATATCGAACCGCTAAGATCGATAACCCTGTTGCTAAAAGTCCTGGCCCGTTACCTCCACGCAAAGCACTAATTAAAACAGCCGGATAAAAAAGGGAAAAGATCGAGGGGTGCAGCAACGAGTGCAGGATTAGAGTCAGCAGCAAGGCCAGCGTGACAGATACGATTGCGACTCCATACCGCCATAGATAAGGAGCGTTTCCTTGAACTATCCGTCTCTTCATGCGCGAGCAGCGAGCAACAGCCTAGAGGGCTTAATCAGTTTACAGAAAAGGGCGATCGCTCACATGCATCCTAAGGCTTATCTTTGTAAATACGTTGAGCCTGATAATATACAAGATTCCTATTTCACCTGTTCTCTCACCCATGCTCTCAGCGATCGCCGCAGTGCCAACCGTCCATCGGCTCGATGCGACTCAATTAATTGGGGTAATGCTCGAATATTCAACTGGGGAAAAATGGTGCTGTGCTCCACTTCAACATACTGTTCCTGTTGAAGGTGATAAATGGTAAGTATGCCAGCGTCATAGCACCAGAGTTCAGGAATCCCCAGCCGAGCGTAAATAGGAAACCGCTCCAGTGATTTACTCGTGACATCGATTTCTAATGCCAAATCGGGTGGAGGATCTTGCGTAAGATTGATATCGAGTCTACCGCGAACGATCGCCTCATTCTGAAAATAAAAACAATTATCGGCTTCCACTCCAGCCTGTTTTGATTGCCGCCGCCAGGTGGTAGAGCCATAACTTTCGTAGTCTAGCTCCAGAGTTTCCGCCATGTCTTCAATCGCAATGCTAATCGCTTGTTTGAAATATTCATGTTCTGGCAGAGGCGTCATAATTTCGAGAATTCCATCACAATACGCCACACGACTCGAGCGGCGATCGCCCAATTCCTGTAAAATCGCCTCAAATTCCTCCCAACTCACCTCTCGCAACAACACCTGTTGCCCGGGTGGCACCTGAATCCGCTGAATTGGAATTTGTACGACCATAATGGCTTCTCTATCAGGATGGGTGTTTCTCAACCCAATTCCTCTTAATCTTAGAACAGCAATTCTTATTTTGAAGCCGATAGCGGATTTGCGCGCAAACCCGCTATCGGTGACAGTGCCCGCCACAAGCGAGCATTGCCACCGATTTGCACAATAAGAATGGCTGATCTTAGAGTACTTCTCTTGACTTCCCGATTCTACATGCGTTACCTCGTCACCACTAAGGCCGATCGCGTTCCCACAGACCACCAAATCATCATGGTGGATGGCACTGTTCCAGATTGGCAAGCCAAACCGGGAGACTTGCATTGGGATCATCACCGTCCGGGGGGAGCCGATGTCCAAATGGATGAAATTTCGGCACCCCAAACGCGATCGCTGGTTGAGGAAAAGTTTACAAATCAGCCTCCTTGTTTGGTTACCACAATGGTAGACGCTGATGCCTGCTGTGCGGCAGCGTGGGTACAGTTACCCTGTAACCTGCTGACACCTGAAACAATTGCTAAATTGAAGGCGATCGCCTGGGATTGTGATCATCTCACCGTTCCAGATGAACTGAAATCTCATGCAGCGTTTGCCGCCAAAGCTGTTGTTGCGCTTAAAAATTCTAGTGAGGGTATTGCCGCTGATTTGGGATTACCGCATGAACGCAAAGAATGGGCAGATGAACATTGGGAAGCTTATTCCTCAGAAGCTTTTCGACGAGGAACAGGGTGGCTGATTGATGCCGCAAAAGGCGATCGCGCCTATCCGGGCGAAAGTGGTGAAGCCGATGACTACTGGCAGCAGATCGAAGCCGATGCTCAGATGCTAATTGATGAACATCGCATTCGGTTTATCAACACGGATCAGGGTGATATCGCTGTCTGCGATCAAACCAGCACCGGACATGCGATCGATCCACGTTCTTTTTACGACGCGATTCCCAAACTCCATGACGCATCGTCTCATCTCCGTGCAGAAGCAATCACCATGCGAGATCATCGGGCAGGAGGACTGCAATACACGCTCGGCAGCATTCCCCTGCATCCAAAACAACACACGCTCGATTTCGCTCAAGGAACATTCGATCGGCTTACGCAAGTAGAGCAAGCTAAAGATCCTGAATCAGGGGCGTGGGGCGGTCGGCGCACTGTTGGCGGCTCTCCCTGGAATACACCGTCTCAACTCACCATCGAAGAAATCATTGCTGCATTAGATTAACGTAAATTCAACGAATGCTCAAAAATGTGTTCCGCGCGACGCGCGCCTACAAATGACGCAAGCTCTGAGTTAGAAGAAATCGAGCATCCAGGGGGGCGGGCCTGCAAACAGTTGAGTGGCGATCGCCAAAGTTGAGTCAGGAGCATCCAGATAGCCTGCAAGCTGAAGCTGAGCGGGCGTGAACAATCCTGAATACAACGGCGCTAATCCTCGAATACCAATTTTGAGATCGCCATTTCCAGCGCGAGTGACTTGCCCCTGACCATTCGCAACAGACAAAATAAACTTGCCGCTGTTCTCTGGCAACAGATCATCGTGAATATCCAAATGCAATTCAGCTTGTAAGCCAGGTGGATAACCACGCTTTTCCAACGCATGTTTAACATGAACAATGCGCAACATCCAGCGCTCAGTGCTGTGCGACTGCGCCGATTGCTCTGGTAAGACCAGTGTCAGTGGATCGATCGCGGCACTGCGCCATCGAGCATGTTTGATCGTAGAGCGATGATCCGCGATAAATGTCCAGAAACTTCGAACCGCCGCACTGGAGAGAATAGCCCAATCTCGCAACCGCAAAGTTCCACCATTTTCTGTGGGTTGCTGGCTAAAAATGACATAGCCCTGAGGCGCGTCGCGCGTCCCCAAAAGATAGGCATACAGCCCTTCGCGATCGCCCGGTTTTACGATACCTTTCCAGATGGCAGGATGACGGTCTAGCAATCCATTCTGCTGCTTGGCCTGCTGACAGTAGAGGGTATGCAACACATCATAGTTGCCAGGCTCGACAGGCTGCCAGGGTAGGCCGCGTTCCTGCATGTGAATGCTTCCGGTTTGAATCGACCAGGTGCAAAGCGTTCCCCCCTGTTCATAGCCTGCTTTGCGATATAGCCGTTGCGTTGCAGGATAAAGGGCCGATAGTGCGACTCCCTTGTCGTGTAGTTCTTGTAGTGTGTGTTGCAAAAGGGCGATCGCCGCTCCAGATCCCCGGTGTTCCGGAGCAATGCCAACAGCTGCAAGACCTGTCATAGGTACAAGCTGTTTCCCCCACCATTGACCCATCGGAATTGTAGCCAGGCCACCCACCAAAGCTCCTGAACGGTGAATCGTTCGAAAATTATCAAGTCCAATGCGTTGAAGATAGCTGTCATTCGGGTCAGGCAGGCTGTTGAAGCACTGGCTTAGGATCAACCCCAGTGGTTTGGCATTATCTTCGGTAAGTGAATGATATTCAAAATCGTGAGTCATGGCAGCGACGATTCGGACAGCGCAGAACTCTACTAGAGTACGACAGTTCGAATCGGATGTCCTTCACCCAGTTGAGTCATTAAGGTCTGTAAAGCTTATCATCTGCTTCCCAACTGAGTTCTGGGAAGCGTTCTGTAGGGATTTCTGTAGGGATTTCTGTAGGGATTTCTGTAGGCATATTGTGCACTTCACATCTCATAATCTGGTTTTAGTGGCCTATAGCCTGAAGGACTAGTTGGTATCCTACGTAACATCTCCTCCGGTAGAGTCGATAACCTTTCCTTAGAGGGTCATTTTGCTTCAGGAAACTCAGATACACTCCTGCTGTAACTCTAGAAAAAATAAATTAGGAGTTAAACATGTCTAACATTAATGATGAAGTAAACCAAAGTTATGATTCTCAAGTATTAGCAGAAGACATCGCTAAAGGAGATGAGAAGAAACCTAAGGTCAATGTAGATGCTGATTACGAAGCGTCTAAAGCTTATAGTCAGAGCGAAATTGATCAAACAGGTGAAGGAGCAAAAGCAGCCGAGGCGGCAACAGCTTCTAAGTTTGAGGTACCTGAAGCCCAGGAGACTCACGCGAGTGCTGAAGCAACTGCCGACCCAGAAGCCTATCGCGAGATGGCACGGGAAGTAAACCCTCAACTTAAGCAATAGTTAGCGCTATAAGCTAGGTTGTCAGAATAGCGGGTTTAATGCAGTGCATTAGACCCGCTTTGCTATACCAACTTGAATATTTATAGCAATATAGTTGAACTATCCTCAAAAAATAAAAAAGGTGGCTGAGCCACCTTTTTTTGCTATTAAATTTGCTTAAATTGTACTTGCTTTTGATTAAACTTCAGTTTTCATTTCAGGGTTGATTTCAGGACGCTTTTCAGCAAAATAGCTATTTAATAGCGTGTTGACAAACGTCAGAATCACAGGGCCTAGAATAAACGCGATCAATCCTCTAACGCTAAATCCTGGAACAAAGAGTGAAGCCAACCAGAAACATAGTCCGTTAATGATTAGAGAGAATCCTCCAAAGCTGATGATGTTCAGCGGCAGAGACAGCGTAGACAGAATTGGGCGAATTGAAGAGTTAAAGAGACCAAGTACAGCAGCGGCGATAATAGCTGCCGGGAAATTAGCAAGATCTACCCCTGGTACGACTAAATCGACAACCAGTAAACTTAAGGCAGTGGCTAATAAAGTTAAAAACGTTCCGAGCATGAGCTTTCCCTCAAGTTAGATTTCATCCAACTTCTCCATCATAGGAGAGCCGTTTACCCATATTCCTCTCCGTAGAGAGGGATTTTTAAATCTATAGTTAGCACCTATAGCCGATACTCTATTTGACGTGAGTTCGACAAACGCTACCGAATTCACGCCTACTTAAATTCGCGTTCAAAGATAAACCTTAAGACAGAAGCGTTTATCTCTTAATTTTGGAACCATATGAGATAAGGCTAGTTTAGGAATCGCAGATATGAAACTCTTGAGATTAATTCTTGGCATCCTTTTGCCTCCTGTAGGCGTCTTCTTAACGTTCGGTGTTGGCCCAACCCTATTGATCAATATCTTGTTGACCTTGCTGGGATGGGTTCCCGGCAGTATTCACGCCGTTTGGGCGATCGCTAAGCATGAAGAAAAACTAAATGAAGGCGTTTACTAAGCTGTAACTATAGCAATTCTAGATTAGATGAGAGGCGCATTCCTAAGGGATGCGCCTCTCATCATTTATTTTTGCTCCAAGCAAATATGGCCACACCGAGGTGACTATATTCGTAGAGCAATATTGCCGGGGCCATGCTGAATAATCAGTAGCAATCCGCCTAAGATGGAGAGATTTTTCATGAACATAATCTGCTGAACTTGATCAGAAAAATCTGTGTGAAAAATCAATGTTGCAATCATTAAGAAAATAGATAGTCCGATCGCTCCTAGACGTGTCTTGTAGCCTAATAGCACTGATAGACCTCCTAACAGCTCAATGGCGATCGCAGCGATTAAAAAGATTGACGTTAGAGGCATACCATAGGATGCCATGTATTCTTGAGTTGCGGCGGGATGCAGAATTTTCCCGATACCAGACCACAGAAATAGCGCAGATAATAAGATTCGAGCAATCAAAGGAATATGATTGCGAGTCGCGTATAGACCAGTACTGGAATATTCGTTTCGTTCAGAAGACGTAGCAGCAGGAGTAGAGCTGAGAATTCGAATTTTCATGATATGTACCTACAGACATACAAGACGATGCGTTATTAGACTTTAGTGTTGACAGAGCCAGATATCTCAACCGTTGAGAGAGCTGCAAGCTCTAAGGCAAGCGGTTGAAACGTGGTGCCTTTGTGAGAACCATCGCAGTAAGGAGAATTCTTAGATTGACCACAGCTGCAAATCCAGTGGGTGCCTGCTTCAAGTTGAAGAATAAATGAATCTTGAACCATAAAACCATGTCCTCTCGTGATGGTGGAAAACTGAAGCATGTGAACAGGGGGATATGGCGCTATCAAATAGTGTTAAATCAGCATCCAACCCTTGTTTGATGTGAGAATGTACTAACTAGAACTTTCCGTATTCATAAATATAGCACGCTATTGTTTGAATGCAAACAATCTTCAAATCCCAGGGGGTGGTCGTGCGCTGCAAAACCACCCCCTGGGGAAAACAACCCGAAAACACGGTTTTTAGGAGACGTTGATGCAGCAAGTCTCCTGTTGAAAGGATCGTGGGTTTGACGCGTCCGACGAGCACGTCAAACCCACGATCGATGGCCCACCGTAGGCGGGATTGCACGGTTAGTAATTGGCATGCTGAGAATTGCTGGTGTTGGTGAGCCAGCATTATCGATTCAAATACGTCGATCCAAATACTCAGCTCACAATTGGCAACCGAATGCAGAACTCAGTGCCCTGATGCAACTCAGATTCCACCTCAAGGCTACCACTGTGTTTCTCGACCACAATTTGACGAGCGATCGCCAATCCCAATCCCGTTCCCTTACCGACCCCTTTAGTGGTGAACAGGTGGTCAAAGATTTTTTGCTGTACGTCTTGTGACATACCCTTTCCGTTGTCCTTAATCCGGATCTCGGCCTGATTCTCCAGAACTGCGGTTGTAATGGCAATTTGGGGTGTACGGGTTTGGAGATTATTAAAAGATTGGCTATGCGCCATTTCGTCAAACACGTCGATCGCATTCGCCAGGATATTCATAAACACCTGGTTTAGCTGGCCTGGAAAGCATTCGATAGAAGGCAGATCACCATAATTTTGAATCACCTCAATCGCGGGACGATACTCATTTGCCTTGAGTCGATATTTGAGGATCAACAGCGTGCTATCGATTCCCTCGTGCAGATTAGCGCTGACCTTATATTCCGCATCGGCACGCGAGAAGGTGCGCAGGCTGGTGCTGATAGACTTGATGCGATCGGTCGCGCCTTTCATCGATACCAACAGTTTCAGCAAGTCTTCCCTGAGAAATTCCAGATCAATTTCTTCCGCATTCTCCTGCACAGGAACTGCCGGATTTGGGTAATACTGCTGATACAGGTCAAGATGCCCCAGCAGGTCTTGCACATAGTCCTTAGCGTTGTTGATGCTGCCGTTCAGAAAACCGACTGGATTGTTGATTTCATGGGCGACCCCGGCAACCAGGTTGCCTAATGACGCCATTTTTTCGTTTTGCACAATTTGCAGTTGGGATTGCTCAAGCTGCTGAGCATAGGACTGGGATTGTTGATAGAGTCGGGCATTTTCCAGAGAAATGGCCGCTTGAGCACAGAGGACGTTCAACAGTTCAATGCGATCGCTGGTAAATGCGCCAACGGTGACGTGGTTCTCCAAATGCAAGATAGCCACTAATTTACCCTGATGCAGAATGGGAGTGCAAAGCAAACTTTTTGGCTGCTGTTGCATTACGTAATCATCAATTGCCAGAGTAGGATGAGCCATCGCATCCACAATCACCGTGGATTGCAGACTCCGTTTGACGTTGTTAATCAAGGCATGGGGAGTGTCTGTGCTACTGGACAGGGGAATGGATTGTACCTGCACGGGGCGATCGAGCGTGGCCACCGCTTCAACAAACCACTCCTGCTCATGCGGCATCAGCAATACCCCTTTGTCTGCTCCAGCATTTTCAAGGACGGTATGTAGCAAGGTTGCCAGGAGCCTATCAAGCTGAATTTCACTGGAGACGGTTTGGGAGGCTTTCAGCACCGTTGCCAGGTCGAGGGTAGCAGATATATTGTTGGTGCTGGAAGAAGACTGAGTACCGGAAACCTGAAAGGCAGGCAGAGACTCCAGTGCAAAAACGGTTTCAGTAGCCGATAAAGCTGTGTGTTGCTGCTGCAAAATCGGCGCGAGGAGTTTGGGATAGCGGCACTCTAAGTCCTGCACTTTTGCTTTCGCACCCCAGCGCGCATAGCCATAGTAGGCATCTTGCATGTAGCTAGCCGCAAATTTTTCTTTGCCCCAACTGAGGTAAAACTTAGCGGCGAGTTCACTGGCGATCGCGGCTTCATAGTCATACCCTTGCGCTTGCGCTTGCGCAATAGCGTCCTCATAAACGTCAACCGCTTCCGCTTTGTGTCCGTTCAGGCGTAGTTTTTCAGCCTGGATCAGGAGACATTTGTGCCGAATATTGTTAGAGCAATCGTTTTCCCAACGGGCTAATTGCGCTTCTAGCGGAACGATGGCCTGCCAATGAGATTGACGCTGAGCATCATCGGTAGCGATATCAATCAGAGCCAAATGCATTAATACGACATAAAAGACGCTGGATGGAAGCTTGGCATGAGAGGGAACCGCAGCTTCAATAATTTGAAGTTTAGGAATCAGATCCGAATACGTGACTGGCTGATCAAACAAGTAAGCATGACGAATTTTGACAGAATACAACCAGGCCAGGTGATAGGGCGCATTGTGATAGTTCTGCAAATAGTCAGCTTCACTGAAATGATCATCGTCAAAGCTGGACAGATTTTGGGTTAATCCCAGCAGGTGACGGATGGGTTGCAGCACGCCCGCGATTAAGGCATCCAGGTTTTCTAAACTTTTAATCTGACGCAAAAACGCAGCATGGGCCTGAGCGATCCGATAGAGAGTATCCAGGTTTTTACCGTAGGTGAGGCGATCGGAACCGCTTTGCATCATCATAAAGCCAACGGTTAGCCAGTTTCCCGCATCCATGCCATACTTGAAGGCATTTTCGTAGTAGGTATCCGACTCGCGCAACGGACGGCTCCAACTGTGCACATCCGCCGCGAACAAGAAATTCGTCATACCGCGAACATCGGCGTTATCAAACTGTTCACACAGTTGAACCGCCATAATGCCAAACTGATACGCTTGAGCCGCATTTTTGAGTAACGCATTGGCGATTAAGCCATACCCAACATACCCAAAGGGAGACATATCGCTGTTGCCATATTGCAATGACAGGGTTGTCATTTTGGCGAGTGCGAGCAGTGCCAGAGTGGCCTGACTATCCAGCCATGCGGCGTAGAACAGAATTTGCAAGATTCGCAGCATTTCTGCAACAGAATCGTTCTCCATCTTAGCTATGTCAAGAATGGACTCAATCGATCGCTGTTCCAGGAATCGATTGACTGTCGCAATTTCTTCATCCAGGCTGTTTTGAATGCTTTCTGGCTCCACGGGCAGGGTCAGGCCCAACAGTTGCAGGCTTTGACGCTGAATGGCGATCGCTTCGGCATTGCGACCCTGAAGTTGATATTGGGTCATCTGCACCCGATAAATTACCGCTTTGTCGAGTGGCGTTTGAATCTGGGCCAGAGCGTCCTGATACAGAGCTTCGGCCTGGTCAAAATTTCCACTGAGATAAGCGGCTTCTGAACCATGTCGGTGTAGCGCGTAGATTAACTCATAATCGGTCTGCCAGGTGTCTGACGGCAACAGATCAATACCAATGGTGCAATAGGTTTGGGCTGCTTGATAGGCGGCTGAGAGTTTTGCTTTTTCTCCAGCCTGGAGGTTCAACTGAGCAAGATGCTGTCGTTGAGCTTGACTCTCAATCATGACTTTACCCAGATTGAGTTGATTCACAATCTCAAAAAGCTTTTCGTTCTGCTGCGCCGGAGACAGTCCTTGCCATAGTAATTGCCCCGTCTTCCAGTGGGTTAATGCCTTCAGAGCGTCCGGAATCAGGGAATAGGCGGCTTGCTGAACGCGATCGTGCAAAAATCGATAGGTTGGATTGACAGGACTCTGAGGATCAGACTGCTCCGTGCCCTGAAAAAACTTGTAGATTTGACTCGTCGGCAAGATCAAGCCTTCCTGTAAGGCTTTCCACAGGGCCGTCGCAGCATCAATGGGCGATTGTTCAGACACGATCGCCAACGTCGCCAAATCAAACTGGTTGCCAATGCAAGCTGCTAACTTCAGCATGTGTTGTGTGCTGGCTGGCAATTTCTGTAATTGCTGCGCCATAAATTCCACCACATCATCGGTTAGAACCAGCGCATTCACCTGAACGATATCGCATTCCCAATAGCGGCGATCGCGATCAAAGCGAATCAGCCCATCTTCATGCAGTGCTTTGAGAAACTGAGTTGTAAAAAAGGGATTTCCGTTTGTTTTGCGATCGATCAGTTCAGTGAGCGGTTGTGCAAGTTCCGTTGAACAATTCAACGCATCGGCAATGAGATGATTAGTATCTTCAAAGGCAAGCGGGGCGAGCGTGATCGTATTCACGATCGCCTGAGTTTTTTGCAGCTCATCTACGGTCACGATAAACGGATGAACGGGTGATACTTCGTTATCGCGATAGGCACCTAGAACGAGAAGATAGCCATTGTCATTCATCAACAGCTTGAGCAACTGAAGC
The DNA here is from genome assembly GCA_036703095.1 of Crinalium sp. Taxonomy (GTDB): domain Bacteria; phylum Cyanobacteriota; class Cyanobacteriia; order Elainellales; family Elainellaceae; genus DATNPS01. The sequence continues at coordinate 21,923 of DATNPS010000386.1, forward strand.
GACGCCGAATCCGCCCACTGCAAGTCATCCAAAAAGATCACTAGCGGATGATCTGCCGTGGTGAAGACTTCAATGAATTTCTGAAACAGTAAATTAAATCGATTCTGAGCCGCACTGCCTGACAGGTCTGGTGTAGGTGGCTGTTTGCCGATAATCTGCTCCAGTTCTGGAATCACGTCAATCAAAACCTGTCCATTCTCACCTACTGCCGCCAGAATTTGGTCTTTCCATTGCGCTAGTTGCGCATCGGATTCTGACAGCAATTGCCCCATCAGATCTCGCAATGCCTGTACAAACGCTGAGAACGGAATATTGCGATTAAACTGATCAAATTTCCCTTTAATAAAATAACCGCGCTGCCGCACGATTGGCTTGTGGACTTCATTTACAACTGCCGTTTTACCGATGCCCGAAAATCCGGCAACCAGTATCAGTTCAGAACTGCCGTCTGCAACGCGATCGAAGGCATTTAGCAATGCTTGAACTTCAGCTTCGCGACCGTAGAGTTTTTCGGGGATGAGGAAGCGATCGCTCAAATCGCGCTGTCCCAGTTCAAACGGAGCGATCTGACCTGCGGCTTTCCACTGGATTAAACACTGCTCCAAATCATGTTTCAAGCCCATCGCGCTTTGATAGCGGTCTTCCGCATTCTTCGCCATCAGTTTTGCAACGATCGCCCCCACCATCGCAGGCACATCGGGCTTGACCTGATGCACAGGAGCAGGCACTCTGGCAATGTGGCCGTGGATGAGTTCTAATGGGTCATCTGACGTAAACGGCAGGGTTCCGGTCAATAGTTGGTAGAGGGTAACGCCTAGCGCATAGAAATCAGCCCGATAGTCAATCCCCCGATTCATCCGTCCGGTTTGCTCTGGAGCCAGGTAGGCCAGCGTGCCTTCCAGGATATTGGGACTCTGGATTTCCTGCGTTTCTTTGGGCAGCAACGATGCGATGCTGAAGTCTATCAGCTTAATT
>DATNPS010000390.1:0-4735 GCA_036703095.1 Crinalium sp.
GTTGCGAGGTTGTTGACATCCTACATGCCCGCTAACACTCAGCTCAAACGCTGGCGAATCCACAGTGCGAATAGAGGCAGTGCTAGTCGGTAGCCCTGTTCGGCACCGTAAATCAAACCCTTGTGTTGTAATCCAGTAAGCGCTCCTTGGAGACTACCGCCTCTGGAAAGACCATGCTTGTTAATATAGTCTCGGCTTTGGGGCTTCTGAGTTGGGTCTAAAGCTAAAGACTCTAAAAGGTGGACTTGATTGGCCGGAAGTAGCATTAATAATGACTCAAAGACAATCGACAAGTCTTTAAGCAGTCCTTGAATCGCTTCGTGTACCTGGAAATCGCGAATCAGTCCGTCGGGCTGTCGCCGTGTTGTCAGGCGGCGAATTAGGGTCATCGCGTCGCCAAAATGTCCCTGTGCGGCATCTAAGAATAGTTCTAAGGCTGGTGATTGAGAATCAAACGTTAGCCCTTGAGCGTGCAACATCTCTCTCGCCCAGACGGCTAAAAACTCATGGGCTAAAGGCGCTAGTTGGATTGTTTCTAGAGGCGCGATCGCTTCATCCCCATGAACGCTCGTCTCTGCCATCGTGGCAACTAAGACGCAATTGACATGAGAGTGTTGCTTTAGCTCTCGTCTGAGAAAGGTTTCCCAGGTTCCATTGCGATCCCACGAGCGAATGTGGGGAAAGCTCTGTAAAATCAGCACTACCCGTTTGCTCAGTGACTCGCCTAGAAATTGTGGCAACTGGATTAACAACTCAAACGCTTGCCATAGTTGCTGAGGTTTGAGCGATTGTGTCGTAGTAGTTTGCGATTGCGAAGAACGCAGCGCCAAAGGCGATCGCAATAATCCGCGATAACTCGCGTTCTCTTCTGAATTGAACTCAAAAAACTCGTTTGCCCCAGAAGACTTAATCCACGTTTGCATCAGGGTTTGAGCCGCTGTGCTTTTGAACGCTTGGCTCAACGCCTCGCACAGCAGTTGCACAAAGCGATCGCCATCCGTAGCTCGGATACAGTCTACCTCCAGTACGATCGCTTCAACTTCCAGCGCTGCTTGTCGAACTAAAGTCCGCCGTCCACTCCCCGGAACTCCAGCAATCAGCAAGTCGCCATCTTGGGCGAGAACTTGCACGATGCGTTGAAATTGAGCGGGCCGCCCAATGAGTTCCAAGGGGGTAGATAAATCCGAGAGATTCACCGCTTTTCGCCTTCTGACTACTGAATCGCAAACATCAATTCACTCACTCTATACGTTAAGCGGGCAAGCATTGAGAGAAAGTATGATTAGCCCCTGCAAAAACTATAGTGCCAAGTTGGTTTTAACACTAATTAATAGTGTTAAAGTGACAATGACACCATGAACTAGGCATTTACTATGACTCTGACTCGATCTGCATTAGTAAAGCGTAATAAAGCGATCGCGCCACAAGAGAAGCAGCCGATTGTCTGGCATGCTCTCAATACTGACGAAGTCTGCGCTTTTCTAGAAACTGACCGGGAGATGGGTTTGAGTACCGCTCAAGTCAAAGAGCGGGTCGATGGCTTCGGTTTAAATGAATTAACTGGTAAGAAAGGGAAACCTCAGTGGTTGAAATTTCTCCTGCAATACAAGCAGCCGTTGCTAATCGTTTTGGTGGCTGCGGGTTTCGTGAAATTCGTCACTGGAAGCTTCCTGAATGCAGGGGTGATTTGGGGGGTAACCACCACTAACGCCATTATCGGGTTTATTCAGGAATCAAAAGCCGAAGGTGCGATCGCGGCACTATCAAAAGCGGTTACGACAGAAGCAACCATTATCCGCAATGGGGAAAAGTTGCGAGTCTCGTCCCGCGAGTTAGTGCCGGGAGACTTAGTACTGCTGAATTCCGGGGATAAGGTTCCTGCTGACGTGCGGTTGATTAAAACCCGTAACCTGCAAATTGATGAATCCGCCCTCACGGGTGAATCCATTGCCGTAGAGAAAGAAACCGCACCGCTCAAGGCTGATACGGGTCTGGCAGAGCGCAAGAATATGGCTTATGCTGGCGGCTTCGTGACCTTTGGACAAGGCAGTGGTGTGGTCGTTGCCACGGGGAACGAGACAGAGACGGGCAAGATTTCTCAGCTGATGGAGCAGCACAGCAGCCTCTCCACACCCTTGACCCGTAAGTTTGATAAATTCAGCCTCAATTGGCTGCGCGTGGTGCTATTTTTAGCCGCGCTGACCTTTGTGGTGGGATGGAATAACACCGGACAGTTTAAACAGGCACTGGAAGCGGCTGTTGCCCTAGTCGTCGGTGCCCTTCCGGAGGGATTACCGGCGGTAATGACTGTAACGTTAGCGATCGGCGTTTCCCGCATGGCGCATCGTCACGCGATCGTCCGCAAGTTACCCGCCGTGGAAACCTTAGGCAGTGCTACGGTTATCTGTTCGGACAAGACGGGTACGCTGACCGAAAATCAGATGACGGTGCAGGCAATCTTCGCAGGAGGTCATCAGTATACCGTGAGCGGTGTGGGCTATTCTCCTCACGGAGAAATCTTACAGGACGAACAGCCCGTCGATCTGATTCAGGCTTCAGCGTTACGCCAATGCATCAGGGCTGGTCTGTTATGCAATGATTCCCAGATTGAAACCAAGAACGGTCAGTGGTTGGTATTAGGCGACCCTACGGAAGGCGCGTTGATTGCCGTTGCTCACAAAGCAGGGTTCCTACAAAGTGCGATGGAACTGGAACGACCGAGGCTGGATTCTATCCCCTTTGAGTCGGACTATCAATACATGGCGACGTTGCACAAAACCCCCAGAGGTACGACGATTTATGTCAAAGGTTCGGCAGAGGCAATTGTCAAACGTTGCAATTGGATGCTAAATGACTCTGGCGCGATTAGAGCGATCGATTGCGTAGAGACGTTGCGGGAAACGACGATCGATCGCGAAGTGAATATTATGGCGCGGCAGGGTTTGCGGGTGTTGGCCTTTGCGAAGAAGTTCGTGCCTGATGAGCAAGAGACTATCGATCATCACGATATTGAAAGCGGTCTAATTTTCCTTGGGTTACAGGGAATGATCGACCCTCCCCGTGAAAGCGCGACGAAAGCCGTGCAAGCCTGTCAGGAAGCGGGGATTCAGGTGAAGATGATTACGGGCGATCATGCGATTACAGCACAAGCGATCGCGCGTCGGATGGGAATGCACAAAAATGGCTCGGTTCTAGCCTTCACAGGTGCGGAACTCGCCGAAATGGATAAAGACGAACTCGCCGCCGTAGTTGAAGATGGGGTCGTGTTTGCCCGTGTCGCCCCCGAACAGAAGCTGCGAATCGTGGAAGCTTTGCAATCGAAAGGTGAAATCGTTGCGATGACGGGGGATGGTGTCAACGATGCCCCTGCCCTCAAACAAGCTGATATCGGGATTGCCATGGGAGGCGCTGGCACGGAAGTTGCCAAGGAAGCGGCAGATATGTTGCTCACCGATGATAACTTTGCCTCGATTGAAGCGGCTGTGGAAGAAGGGCGTGCGGTTTACAAAAATCTGATCAAAGCTATTTGTTTCATCCTCCCCGTGAATGGTGGAGAATCGATGACTGTTTTACTCAGTACCCTGTTAGGCAGAGACTTACCCATTCTCTCCTTACAAATTCTTTGGCTCAATATGCTCAACTCCATCACGATGACGGTGCCTTTAGCGTTTGAGCCAAAGTCTCCAGGCGTGATGAAACAACCTCCCCGCGACCCCAGAGAGCCTTTGCTATCTCGTAGCCGTGTCGGGCGGATTTTAGCAATCTCTCTGTTTAACTGGATTGTCATCTTCAGCGTCTTTGAAACCGTTCGCAGCGCTACGGGAGATATTAATCTAGCCCGAACTATGGCCATTAACGCGTTAATTGCAGGACGCATTTTCTACATGTTGAGTATCAGCCAACTCATTCCTAACCTAATTGCGAAAATGGACGGCACAATCGAAGAGAATGCTGATATTCCAGCGATTGGCTTGGGGATTATCGGAGCGATTGTTTTACAGATCGTGTTCGCTCATGTCCCACTCATCAATCAGGTTTTCCAAACAGCACCCTTAAGCTTCAACCAGTGGCTGATTTGCCTTGTCGTCGGTTCGCCCATGATTCTCTGGTCAGCCGTAGTCAATCGTTTTGATCCACCAAACTAATATTAATTTGCTTTCGGTTTGCTACAAATGGAGAGCAGGGGAGGCAGGGGGAGTGGTTTTTAGCAGACATTTGGCGAATTGATTTGTGGTAGCAGCAATTCTCCCATGGGAGCCGATCGCAAGGTGTTCTTCTACACTAGTCCTCTTAAAAGATATATATCTTTAAGCAGATGAAGAGCCACATTCGCTCGTAGTAGTGTGATTATGCAGTAGTAACGAGAGAGATGCAGTACTAGAACTGCAAATAGACCCCAGTGTTACTCTGGGGTTTTTTAGTTGGTAAGCTGCGCTTATTGCAAAAGGCAGAAGGTAGAGGGCAGAGGGCAGAAGGATTATTACTGGATATGTAGTCATTTGGGATGTTAAATCTGTCCTAACCTGAATGGCACTGATTTAAGCAAAAATACCAGGCGATTAGAAATCGCGGCTACACAAACAAAGCCTGCCTCCACAGCGTCGATGTATTAGTCCGCGCAGGCGGACTTGGAATGCAATAGCCCCAGACTTCCAGTCTGAGGGCAATTTATACATTTGGGATGCTCCCAGTGACGAATTGCTATAAAACCAGTTATCCTGACGATAAAACATTC
>DATNPS010000399.1:0-11430 GCA_036703095.1 Crinalium sp.
CAAACCCGCAATCGGTTTCAAAATGAGAATTGCTGGATGATGAACCGTGAATTTGACGAACGCGCAAAAAGGTGCTCCACACGTCGTGTGGAGCACCTTTTTGCAGCATTTCAACCGTGAAACGCGCGGTTGAAATGCTGCAATCAAATCCACTTTTTAGCGAACCTGCGTCACGGCCTCTGTTTTCGCAGGCAAGACCGCATGAGTCGGCTGAATCACCAACACAGCGCAAGGAGCATGATGCAGCACATAGTTACTGACACTACCCAGCAGGACTTCTGTCAATCCCTTGCGGCCACGTCGGCCTAAAACAATCAAATCTGCCCCCCAGCGTTGAGCCGCTTGACAAATTCCCTGACCTGCATCAGCCAGGCGGTAGTCAAACTCAGCCGAAATGCCCTGCTGAGCTGCTTGCTCACAACAATGCGTCAGCCGTTCGTGAATTTCTCTGGTCTGGTGTTCTAGATAAATCTGCTGCGCTTGATATGCCTGATTCACAATTCGGGGAAGCAACCCTAACTCACCCGAGAGGGGACTGGAAACCGTCGTTAGCGTTTCCGAGGTGAGGCAATGAAACAGCATAAGCGCCGCATGATTGCTTTTAGCCAGGTCTAATGCTTGTGTAAAGACAAGTTGGCTGAGTGGAGAAGAATCCACAGCAGCAAGAATTTTGCTGAAGCTCATAATCGCCCTCTGACCGTCAGTTCATAATCAACGTCTCACAGGGAAAAGTAGTCTGATCCCCAACTGCACACGGAGACGCAATCACTTATGCCTTCACGCTATCGCAACTCACCCCAAAAGCTTTCGGTTGACACACTCTGTAATGGGAAGCAGGAGGCAGAAGGGGATAGAGAGCAATACTTCTCGGTTAGCGCTCTAAAACCCAATTTATGGTGAGAGCGAGCGGCAAAGCCGCTCGCTCTCACCATAAATTGGGTTCTTAACCAAAAAGTATTGGGAAAGTATTGGGATAGAGAGTAGAAAGCAGGAGGCAAAGGGCAAAAGGCAGTATGAGCTGCGCTCATCTCTCAACATGGGCAGTGCTTACTTCTGCCCTCGGCCCTCGGCCTTCTGCCATTTCTCCCCAAAGGATAGTGGTTGAGAGAGTTAGACTAACAAACGTTCTAAAGCCAGCATGTCGGGAATACAGAGAATGTCGCGATCGCGCACAATCAGCCCTTTTCGCTCCAGCTTGCTCAAAACGCGAGTTACGGTTTCCCGCGCCAATCCGCTGAGGCTACTCAGTTCCCGGTGAGGCAAGTTGGGAATTTCAATACCCTGCTGACTTTTCTTTCCCTGCCCTTCTGCCAAAAACAGCAGAATATCAGCAACCCGCGAGACACTGTCTGATTCTCGCAGCCGCAGCCGACGGTTTACCTGCCGCAACCGACGGGCCATCAGTTGAGCCAGGCGAATACCCGCCTGCGGTTCAGTATTAATGAGTTGTACAAAATCTTGGGCTGGCATGTTGCCGATCACAGTAGGAGCCAGCGTAATCACATCGGTCGATCGCGGCACCTCATCTAGTGGAGCCATCTCGCCAAATACTTCACCTTTCCCCAGAATGTTTAGCGTAACCTCTTTGCCATCCAGGTTATAAGTGCGAATCTTAACCCAGCCTTCCAGAATGAAATAAACAGAGCTACCCCAGTCGTTTTCCAGCAGAATGACCTGATTGGGCGGATGGCTGCGCATCACAACGTGAGCCGTTGCTTTATCCACAATCGTCTCCGGCAACCCATCAAAAAAAGGGGCTGAGCGAATTAACGTATTATCTCTAGATTCCCGTGGGCTATACCGATCTTGCATGGAGTCGTCGCACTCAAACTTTGAGTTGAACAAAAAACATCCAGTCAGCTAGGAATGGTTGGCAGCGTTTCGACGACTCAGATAGTTTACCCAACGTAGATGTAATTAAGCTTTCTAAGTGAGGGAAAACAGCGCTAAACCAGCAACCAATATTACTATAAATAACCTCAGGATGCCTGTCTCCCAACCCAAAACTATCACAGTTAAGTATACGGACTTTTAAGAAACTCCCCTCAACCTCCCCAATTACCTACTATGTACGGGACTTTAGGAAGCGTTTTAACAATGCCTACTGATTACTAAAGCCATAATTCCACCTCAAAATAATCGGGCAGAGTAATCGGGCAGAGTAAGATTCGAAGTGCAGCAGTACTGCACGTCTCATCCTAAACTCCTAAAGAAATTACAGTCAGTCATAACACATAGCATAGGTGTAACTGAGGGAGGAGAGAGTTATTGTCTCAGCCAAATTCAACAGGTTATCTATTGAAATAACCCATGAAATAACCCAACACAATTCCTATATTCCGCAGTTTACCCCGGTCTAGAGAAAATATTAAACCACAATTTCAATTCGATTCTGGAGGTTTCACCAATCCAATTTCTCTCAGCCTTTATGTCGTGCCCCTGATTAAACTACGTGTCGGCTAACAGGGGTGAAACCCCTGCACCCCGTCCTAACCCGAATGAATACAGCTGTACACAGGTAATGTGAAGCGCCCTGTGTGGCCTATTCTTAACTCTTTGTAGAAGGGGCTTTGGGAGCGCCGCTCGTTCCCCAATGGGAGACTGGGGGCAAGTCCCCAGAAAGAGCTATCACTCAGCACCCTTACCCTAAATAAAAAACAGTTTCAACGTCCAATGTCCGGATGACGCTATTCGTAGCGTTATAATTCTCGAAACTCTCACTTAAAACCACTACTCCTGCATCCCGGTGTGCATCTCCGGCGAAATACTCCGAACTCGAAAACAAATCGCTGTAAATCTAAATTTCGCAGCAAGTCTTGTAAAAACCGTGCTACAAGAGAGATTTGAAAGGAGTTGAGAGAAGATTTATCAAACTTTTCAGAAAACCCCTAGCGAATCATAATACCCGTTAGTATATTTGTACTTAACTGCGTGAGCTTGCCTGCGAGTGTACATCAAGCGCGTTGAACTCTCCCATTTCAAATCTTTTGGCGGCACGACGCAGGTGCCCTTGCTGCCAGGTTTTACTGTGATCTCTGGGCCAAACGGGTCGGGGAAGTCCAACATTTTAGATGCGCTGCTGTTTGCGCTGGGTCTTGCTGGCTCTAAAGGAATGCGGGCCGAACGTCTGCCTGATCTCGTAAATCAAAGCGTCAGCAGTCGGGGACGTGCGACCGTAGAGGCGAGCGTTTCGGTAACGTTTGCGCTAGACGAAGCCGATCTGGCTCAATCTGAAGACGAAGAGAATGGCGATTCGGCTGAAGCGGTAAATGGAAATGGCGCGATCGCCCCCACCCCCGAGTCCGATACTAATGGCAATGGCCGTAATGGCCGCGCCAAGAACGGCAATGGTCATGCGCCTAAAGAAAATCAGCCTGAAACTGGCTCGAATCTCCTTCCTTTTCATGAATGGATAGTCACCCGCAAACTGCGCGTGACTCAGCAAGGTACGTACACCTCCAACTACTTCATCAACGGGCAGTCCTGCACTCTGAATGAACTGCACGAACAGCTTCATCGCTTTCGCATTTATCCCGAGGGCTATAACGTCGTGCTTCAGGGGGACGTCACTGGAATTATCTCCATGCATCCCCGTGAGCGGCGCGAAATTATTGATGAACTGGCAGGTGTTGCCTCCTTCGATCGCAAGATTGGACAGGCCAAAGAAAAGCTGGATGCGGTAAAAGAGCGGGAAGAGAAATTTCGCATTGTCGAGAAAGAACTGATTGCCCAGCGCGATCGCCTTGCTCAAGACCGCCTCAAAGCCGAAAAATATCAGCGGTTGCGGGCCGATTTTCAAAACAAAAGCCAGTGGGAAGGTGTGCTGGTGTGGCGATCGCGCCAGCGCCAGGCCCAGCAGCTATCCGACCAGATTCAGCAGGGCGATCGCACCCTGACGGAACAGTCTGCTCAACTGACTGCCTTAGCGACTCAAATTCAGCAAACCACCGTAGAACTGGAACAACTGAATCTCCGCGTGAAAGCTCTGGGAGAAGACGAACAGCTAGCCCTGCAAGCGGCCCTGGCCACTCGCGAGGCAGAACTGCGTCAGTTGCAGCGCCAGCAGGCCGAATTAGCGATCGCCAGCCAGGAAACTACGACCAATTTGGAACGAACGCAGCGCGAGATTCAGGAGCAGACTCAAGCCCTGGAAACCCTGTTGCGAGAGAAACAGCGCGTCGAAACACGAGAGCTATCCACCCTACAGGCCGAACGCGATCGAGCGCAGCAAGCGTTAGACCGCAGTCGCGAAGCGGCCAGTGCGATCGCCAGCGCCTCGGAAGCGTGGGTGCAGGAGCAAACTGCTCTGCGGCACCAGATTGAAGCACTGCTGCAAACGCTAGAACCCCAGCGGGCTGAACAGGTGCGTCTGCACGAGCGAGCAAACCAACTTCAGCAAAAGATTCAAGAGCAAACAGCCGCGATCGATAACTTGGTACAGGATTTGGCTGCCAAGCAAGACGAGTATGCCAGCGCGATCGAGGCGCGAGATGGGGCTGCCATTCACCTGGGCACCCTGCAAAAATTGCTGACGACTGCTGAGCAAGAGCTACAGCTTCAGCAGGAAACCCAAACCCGCCTGATGGCCGAACAGCGAGAAAAGCAGCGTCAGTTGGACAAGCTAGAAGCCCAGGCTCAAGCGTTTCAGGAGGCCCAGGGAACTGGGGCGACTCAAGTGTTACTCCAGGCCGGATTGTCGGGCGTGTGTGGTCTGGTGGCTCAACTGGGACGGGTTGATCCCAAGTATCAGCTAGCGCTGGAGATTGCCGCAGGTGGACGTCTGGGGCATCTAGTAGTTGAGGATGATGGCGTCGCGGCGGCTGGGATTGAGCTGTTGAAACAGCGGCGGGCCGGACGCGCTACGTTTCTGCCGCTAAACAAAATCCGCGTTCCGCAAATCACGCCGCTGCAAGCCTGGAACCGTCCCGACGGACTGATTGACCATGCCTTTAACCTGATTGACTGCGACGATCGCTATCGCGACATCTTCGCGTATGTGTTTGGCAACACGGTTGTTTTTGCCAGGATGGAGCAGGCCCGTCGCCACCTGGGGCAATATCGCATTGTGACGCTGGACGGTGAACTGCTGGAAGCCAGCGGCGCGATGACTGGGGGCAGCATCTCCACCCGACAGAGTGCACTGCGGTTTGGCACGGTGCAACCGGGAGAGTCTGCCGAGGCGATCGCCCTGCGTGAACGGCTTAACGTGATCGAGCAAATCCTGACTCGCAGTCAGACGGCGTTGGCTCAGGCGACCACGGCAGTCAAAGAGCGCTCGCAAGCTCTCACTGATGCTCGGCAGCAGCACCGAGAACTGGAACTGCATGCAAATCAGCTTCAGTCTCAAATTGCCAGTCTGGTGAGCCAGGAAGGACACCTCCGCACGCAGTTGACACACCACACGCAAGAGCTGGCTACCGTTCAGACCCGTCTCCAGGCGCTAGAGCGTGACCTTCCCATTCAGGAAGCCGAACTCAACCAGCAGCGTCAAACGTTGGCTGAACTGGAGCAATCGCAGACCCACAGCGAGTGGCAGCAAATGCAGACCACTATTCGGACTCAGGAAACCCAGTTGAGCGATCGCCAGCTTGCCCTCCGGACGGCTGAACAGCGGTTGCAAGACCTGGAAACGCAGCGACAGCGGCTTCAGGAAAAAGTTGAGCAATATCAGCGGCGCGTTCAGGAATATCGCACGCAGCAAACGGCTCAGCTCAACCAGACCTCAGCACTCAGCACTCAGCACTTGGCCCTCACTGAGCAAATCGCTCAAACGCAAGCCTCACTGGCGACGTTAGAGCAAACGCTGGCGGCTGAAAAACAAGAGCGCGATCGCGTTGAACGCCAGCTACGAGAAACCCAAACAACGCGCCAGCAGCTAGAGTGGCAAATTCAAAAACTCCAGGAAACCCAGCAAGAGCGACGGCAAGAGTTAACAGCCCTGAATGAAACCCTGGCGGCACAGCAGGCCGAGTTGCCCGATCCCCTCCCGGATGTCCCGGCAGAGGTTGATTTGACGGCCCTCCAGCATGAGTTGCGATCGCTACAAAAGCGGCTTCAGGCGATGGAACCTGTGAATATGCTGGCTCTGGAAGAATACGATCGCACGCAGGCTCGATTAGAAGATTTGAGTCAAAAGCTCACCACGCTGGAAGAGGAGCGGACGGAACTGTTGCTTCGCATTGAAAACTTCACGACTCTACGCCAGCGAGCCTTTAAGGAAGCGTTTGATGCGGTTAACCAAAACTTCCAGACGATTTTTGCCGAGCTATCGGATGGCGATGGCTATCTCCAGCTTGACGCTCCAGATAACCCCTTTGAGGGTGGGCTTAATTTAGTTGCGCATCCCAAGGGCAAACCCGTTCGTCGGCTGGCGTCCATGTCCGGGGGAGAAAAATCACTGACAGCGCTAAGTTTTATCTTTGCGCTGCAACGCTACCGCCCATCGCCCTTCTATGCTTTCGACGAAGTTGACATGTTTTTAGATGGGGCAAATGTGGAGCGATTAGCTAGAATGATTAAACATCAGGCGCAACAAGCCCAATTTATCGTGGTGAGCTTGCGTCGCCCTATGATTGAGTCTGCCGAGCGCACGATTGGCGTCACTCAGGCTCGCGGTGCGTACACGCAGGTTTTAGGATTGAACTTACAGGCCCAGAGCGCGTCTATATAATTCCGTATTCGTAATCCCAAATGGGTTGTGGAGGTACGCCCGAATGGGATGGGTTTTCCACACCCGTCTATCTGAACAAATGATTTAGGACTGCTATATATTGATATCTATCTGTATCTACAGTATTGGTATTGCAGCCCGCTTCGAGATTAGGACTCGAACATTAGGACTCAAAAATGACATCTGAACGATTTTTGCAACGCTCTGATTTTCTAGGAACGCAGGTGATCACCCGCGATACAGGCAAGCGCCTGGGGGTGGTTAGCCAGGTTTGGGTTGATGTGGATCGGCGAGAAGTAGTGGCTCTTGGCCTGCGAGAGAATATTTTCTCTGGAGTCCTCTCTGGCATTCAGCAAACCATGCTCCTGAGCCGCATCCGGCAAATTGGAGATGTCATTTTGGTCGATGACGATTCCGTGCTAGAAGAAGACATAAACGTTGAGATTTACAGTAGCCTGATCGGCAGCGAAGTCATTACAGAAACGGGCGATTTGCTGGGTAAAGTCCGGGGATTCAAATTCAACGTAGAAGACGGAATTTTGGAATCTCTGACGATCGCCGCTATTGGTCTGCCCCAAATTCCCGATCAGGTCGTGAGCACTTACGAACTGTCCATTGATGAAGTGGTCAGCAGTGGACCCGATCGCCTGATTGTATTTGAAGGAGCCGAACAAAAGCTGCGACAGCTCACCGTTGGTTTGCTAGAGCGGGTGGGATTGGGTAAACCTCCGTGGGAACGGGATGACGCAGACGAATACATCATGCCCACGGCTGTTTCGAATCAGCTAGGTTCGGGCGTTCGCACGGCTACTCCTCAACAAACTCGTGCAGCGACCCCGGCGGCTAGGGAAACCTGGGATGAAGATAACTGGAATGACGCTCAGCCCAGGCGACAGCTAGAGCGGGAACCCCTGCGGCAACGCCAGCCTGAACCCGAATACTACGAAGAGGACGAGAACTGGAGCGACGCACCTGAGGAAGAGTACGAAGAGGTCTATCAAGAGCCATATCAGCCCCCCAAGTACATCAAAGAGTACGATGAAGTGCTAGAGGATGCCTGGGCTGACGATGACAATCCCCAACCGTATCGTGGCCCCCAAGTCAACATTCCCGAACGCAAAAAGGTCGTCGAATACGAAGAAGAGACCGATTATTAATGTGACGTGCCTTTGACGGACGTGCAAAAGGTAGCCCACGCGACGCGTGGGCTACCTTTTGCGTTATTCGAGCTGCGCGTTACGGTCATAAAATCGGGCATTAATGGCAACCGTCGAGACGCTTAGGATCATGGATAAATTAAAACCAAATTTTTAATTTTGGAAAGTGCGGCTCTGCCGCACTTTCCAAAATTAAGTTTCGGGTTTTATTAAATCCACAATCCTTAAGAGATGGGTGTGTGGGCTGCGCGCTCCCAGCCAAGGAGTTACCTCCGCAACCCCGTTCTAACAAACTCTTCAATTGCTGTAGATAAATGTTGAGGGGTGCCATACAACGCATGGCACCCCTCAGCAGTTGATGTTGTGTATGTCAGATGCGAAAGATGAAGCGATCGCATTACCTTAAAAAAAGAAAAAACCCGGCTCAATACCGGGTTGGCTACTCGTGTATTTCCCAATGATTTTTGTAGCAAAAAATGAGGGGTCTAAACCTCTAACCATAGATAGGTTTTTTTAAGAAAAACTCAGTGTAAAGGCAAAACCGCCCGGAGAGCACATCTTAGCGGTTTAGAACTCATTCAATCGGATGATTCTGGAGGGCGAAGTGTATTAATTCTAACTTCGCTACGGTACAGGGAGTCGTGTTTCGCGCACTGTAAGTCAGTAGGCTTTATTGACAATTGGTGTGTAGCGCGGCTCAGCTACGCTACACACCAATTGCCAAACTCAAACCCCTTATTTCTGATTAAGTTTAGTGGGCTAAATTCATGGGTGTTCAGGCTGAGGTTAGAACAGAAATTAAAGCATGTTTGCAGTTGGCGATTCCCTTAGCGGGAGCGCAGCTGTCTCAAGCGGCCAACGGATTTGCCGACACGCTGATGATGGGGCTGTTGGGCAGTCAGGCATTAGCGGCTGGAGGATTGGGCAGCGCTGCGTTTATGGCGCTTTACATCATCAGCACGGGTGTTCTCTCTGCCGTCAGTCCCTTAGTCGCTGAAGCGCATGGTGCCGATCGCCCCGATCGCGTTAGACAGGTTGCTATCCAGGGAGTATGGTTGGCAGTGCTGATCGCGATCCCGCTCACACTGGTGATCTGGCATATCGATGCTCTCATGCCTTACTTGGGCCAAGAGCCAGAGAATGCTGTGATGGCAGGAGCGTATCTGAAGGCGATCGCCTGGGGTGTTCTACCCGGTTTAGCATTTGCCGCCTTAGAGCATGTCGTGGCTGCCCTATCGCAACCTCGTCCCATCATGGCGATTATGGTGGGCGGCACGATGTTTAACGTAGGTGCAAACTATGTCCTGATGTTTGGCAAGTTTGGTCTACCCGCGTTGGGATTGGCGGGCATTGGGTGGGCAACGACGCTGACGTATTGGCTAATGTTGCTCAGCCTGGGTCTGTATATCGCGAATCAGCCCAGCTTACGTCGGTATCGCATCTTTCGCCATCTTCTGCAATTTGATTGGCGTACTTTGTGGGAAGTCACTCAAGTCGGTATTCCCATTGGCCTCTTATTCGCGTTTGAAACCGGGCTGTTTACCGTCACGACCTTCCTGATGGGATACCTGGGAACGACGACCCTGGCGGCCCACCAGATTGCCCTGCGCACGGCCTCAATTACCTTTATGGTGCCGCTTGGCATTGCCTACGCAACGACGGTGCGGGTGGGGCAGTTAATCGGTCAAAACAATCCACTTGGAGCTAGGTTAGCCGGATTTGTGGGCATGGGGTTGGGCGGTTTGTTTATGGCGACGATGGGGCTGCTGGTTTGGCTGGCTCCCCGCGCGATCGCCTCTCTCTATCTGGATATCAACGATCCTGCAAATCAGCCTGTGATTGATAGTGCGATCGCCCTTCTGGGAGTCGCCGCACTCTTTCAGGTGTTTGATGGAGTACAGGTGGTTGCCAGCGGCGCGCTGCGTGGACTCAAAGATACTCGGATTCCCATGCTGCTTGGCATCTTTTCATATTGGGGCATTGGCCTGACCAGCGGTTGCCTGCTGGGATTGCGGTGGCATTTGGGTGGCGTGGGCCTCTGGTTGGGCCTGGCGATCGGCCTGGCGATCGCCTCTTTCATCCTGAGTTGGCGGTTCCGGTATCTCACCACTCCCAAAACGGCGCTTTAAACGCGAGCGGGTTGCCACACATCGTGCGGCAACCCCTTGATAACCCCAAGATTGTGTTTAGCGGGGTGTATTCTGCTGTTGGAGTTCGGCAGTGCGAACGGAGATCTGTTGGGTGCGATCGCCTCGTCTTACCGTCACCCGCAGCGATTGACCTAACTGGGTATTATCGACCAGCGCTTGCAGTTGATCGGCGGTTGTAATAGCCCGTCCATCAATTTGCGTGATCACGTCTCCGCGTCGTATGCCAGCCTGAGCGGCAGGAGCGTTGGGCAGCACGTTGACCACCAGCACACCATTCACTTCAGGCAGCAGAACGGTCGCATTGGGATCGTCGTTATTTTGCTTGGCCAGGTCGGGTGTCAGGGTGGCGATATTCACACCGAGATAGGGATGGACGACGCGTTCGCCCCGTGCCAACCGATCTGTAATCTCTTTCGCTTTGTTGATGGGAATCGCAAATCCAATCCCTGACGCATTGGCCCGAATGGCTGTATTGATGCCAATCACCTCGCCCTCAGCATTTAGCAGAGGCCCGCCCGAGTTGCCCGGATTAATGGCCGCATCGGTTTGAATAAACTCGACGCGTTTGTCTGGAATCCCAACCAGGGAGCTAGGCCGATTCAGCGTGCTAACGATTCCCAGCGTGACAGTGTTGTCTAGCCCCAAAGGATTCCCAACAGCGATCGCCCAGTCTCCGACTTGAATGACGTCTGAGTTGCCCAATGATGCGGTTGGCAGATTGCTGCCCGCGTTAATCTTGACGACAGCCAGGTCAGTCACCTCATCGGCTCCCTGAACCTCGCCATCAAATCTACGTCCGTCTTTCAGGGTGACGGTCACGCGATCGGCATCGTCTACCACATGGGCATTCGTCAAAATGGTGCCACTGCTGCTGATGATAAACCCTGAGCCTTGACCCCGCAGCCGCTCTTCATACGGGCCTTGTTGAGAAAACCCATCGTTACCGAAGAAACGACGGAAAAATGGGTCGTTGAAAAACGGGTCTGGGTTGCGGGTAATGGTACGCTCCGTGTCAATTCGAACTACAGCAGGCCCAACCCGGTTAACCGCTGCCGCTACAAAGCTATTGGGGCTATTCGTCACCGCAGGAGCTTGTGCCAAAAGCCGTCCTGAAGCCTCTTCCGCCTGATTACCATCCTCAGCTTGATTTGCCAGTGAACTTGCCTCTGACCTCAATTCCGTCCTGGTAGGATTAGACGGTGAGTAAAGCGGTTCTGCCCAGCTCGGTAAAACCCGAATCGTGCTGAACGCCAGAACTGCCCCTAAAAGGATTGCAAGGATACGAGTCATCATTCGTTGTACACAGTACAAAGAGTTACATATTTCAAATTTTATCTGCTGAACTGGAAGACGGGTGATGTTGGGGGAAGGGTCGTGTTTCACGAAACACGACCCTTCCCAGCAATTCTCATTTTGAAACTGATTGTGGGTTTTGCGCACCCGACGAGCGCGC
>DATNPS010000407.1:0-5073 GCA_036703095.1 Crinalium sp.
CTGATTTCGATTTAGGACGACCTGACGCTAACTCTCTCTCTACTGCGGTTAATGATTTGAGTACCCTCATCCAAACATGTCATAGGCAGGGTATCCGTTTCTACCTTGATGCTGTTATGGCTTTCAGTGTTGATAATCCACAGTTTAATATTAACTTCTTAGATTTCTTTGAGTTGCAAGATACTGGCTTTGGCGGTAGACGCTTACGCTACACATTACCAGACACAAGTAACTCTTCTGAGATGTACGATCCCGTCACAGGAGAAAGTCATCAAGGTTATCCTTTTGTGCCTGCTCGACGGCTGATGATGGCTCACATAAGCCATTGGATTGACTTTTATCATATTGATGGTGTTCGCATTGACAATGTGGCTGGAATTGATAATTGGGACTTCCTCTCTGAGTTTACTCATCACTCACGCAGCGAATGGCGAAATCGTGGTGGCTCAGACGATCGCTTTATCGTCATTGGTGAAGAGTTAGCTGTACCTACGGATTTGGTGAAGCAAAATCGTGTGGATGCGCTTTGGAACGAGAATTTCAAGAAGATTCTACGACGAGTCATCCTAGGGAAAAATGCTGAGAATATCAATGAACCATCCTTTGAATGGAGTGTACGTAAGTTAATTGACTGTAGGTTAATCGGTTTTCCTGATGGTGCCAAGGCGATTAACTATATTGGATCTCATGATGTCGGTGGCTTTGAGAACGAACGGTTTTACAACTACTTGGATAATAATCATATCAATGACAAATTGAAGCGGTTTAAGTTGGCATTCGCTTGTCTAATGACTGCTGTGGGAACTCCCATGATCTTCGCTGGAGATGAATTTGCAGATCAACAAGATTTACCCCTTGGAGATCCAGGCGATCGCAATAAACAAATAGATCCAATCAATTTTAGTCGTAAGAGTGATTCCTGGCGAAAAGACTTATTTGATTATGTCTCTCGGTTAGTTAAGTTTCGTATTGCTAGCCCAGCCCTACCGGTTAACGATGTTGAATTTATTCATGTAGATTTTAACCAAGGTAAACGGGTATTAGTTTGGCGACGAGGATTTTTCAATAGTCCCCATTCAGTAATAGTTGTGGCAAATTTTTCGGACTGGGGAAGCGATGTTCAAGATCCATCTGCTGAATATCAAATTCCCAACTGGCCTTTTACGTTAGGTCGTAATAACTGGAAAGAAGTGACTCAAAATCGCCTCGTTGATCCAAATTGGATAGGACGAGAACCGATTTATCCTTGGGAGGCTAAAGTTTACACGTTGCAATAGAGGTGTTTTAGGACAGCAATTCTCATATGCAATGATGGTACGGGCTTGTCGCAGACAAACTCGTACCGCTACTAGTAGTGACGTGAATTCGACGAATGCGCAAAGTTGTGTTCCGCGCGACGTGCGGAACACAACTTTGCGCGATTTCAGCCGCGCGTCGCGCGGCTGAAATCGCACTATCGAACTCACGTTAATAGTGGGTTTCAAAATGAGCATCGAATGAGGTGGGAGTGGCTTAGAATCTCCCTCGTTTTGCTTGTCTCTATCAATCACAAAGATGACGATCGCTCTCACTCACATTGGGATTTGTTTTCAAGTAGTCATGTACCCAACTACAACCATAGGTCAATGGGTTAAGCGTCAGAACCTGCTCTTTATTCCACAAAATGACTGATTTGTCTTCATTAGCGGCGGCAATGGTTTGACCATCGGGACTGAACGCTATTCCCCAAAAGCGATCGCTATAGCCATTCAGAGTTGTCAATAAAGTACCATCGAGTTTCCAAAGTTTGATGGTTTTATCCCAACTGGCTGAGGCGATGGTTTGGCCATCGGGGCTGAATGCTACTGAGTAAACGACAGCGTGATGATCTTTGAGAGTAGTCAGTAAAGTACCATCTCGTTTCCAAAGTTTGATTGTATTATCTGCACTGGCCGAGGCAATGGTTTGGCCATCGGGGCTGAAAGCCACTCCATAAACCGCAGCAGTGTGTCCTGTCAGTGTCTTGAATAGAACGGGCATCTGTGCTGGTTCCACTCTCCAGAGCTTAATGGTATTGTCTGCGCTTGTGGAAGCGAGCGTTTTGCCGTCAGGGCTGAAAGCTGCTGAATACACCTGAGCCGTATGCCCTCTCAGAGTGGCGAGGAGGTGAGGCGGCTTTTGCTCCACATTCCAGAGCTTGACCGTATTATCCCAGCTTGCAGAGGCCACCATTTTGCTGTCGGGACTAAAGGCTACTCCCCAAACTACGGCTTGATGTCCCTTCAGGGTGTCAAGAAGATGAGGAGGGCTTTGTCCTACGCTCCAGAGTTTGACCGTATTATCTGCGCTGGCCGATGCAACTGTTTGACCATCGGGGCTGAATGCGACTTCATAAGCCTGAGCAGTATGTCCTGTTAGAGAAGCAATCGGGGTACCGTCTCGCTTCCAAAGCCTAACCGTTTTGTCATCACTGGTCGAGACAATAGTCTCCCCATCGGGGCTGAATGCCACTCCAATCACTACAGCACTATGCCCTGTCAGCCTTGTCAGCAAGGGGCTTTTCAGCTTCCAAAGTTTGACTGTTTTATCACCGCTGGCAGAGGCAAGGTCTTTCCCATCGGGGCTGAATGCGACTCCCCAAATGCGATCGCTATGTCCATTGAGGGTCGTAATCAACGTGCCATCTCGCTTCCAGAGCTTAACCGTCTTATCCCAACTGCCTGAGGCGAGAGTCTGACTGTCAGGGCTGAATGCCACTCCAAAAACCACTTCACTATGACCTGTGAGCGTGGCCAATAGAGTTGGCATTTTCCCTGTTTCAAGCTTCCAAAGTTTTATCGTTTTGTCCCAACTAGTCGAAGCCAGTAGTTGTCCATCTGGGCTGAACGCTACTCCATTCACGATATCGGTATGCCCTGTGAGAGTCGTGATCAGCGTGCCATCGCGTTTCCAGAGTTTTACAGTCTTGTCATCACCGGCTGAAGCCAGCATTTGGCCATCGGGGCTGAAGGCCACTCCGTTCACGACGGATGTGTGACCTACAAGAGTGGTGATCAGTGTGCCATCGCGTTTCCAAAGTTTTACGGTCTTATCGTCACTGGCTGAAGCCAACATTTGGCCATCGGGACTGAATGCCACTCCCCTCACACCATCGTGATGTCCAACAAGGGTTGCCACCAAAATGGGTGCCTTGCCCGCTTCTATTTTCCATAGTTTGATGGTCTTGTCTTTGCTGGCTGAGGCAATCATGTGGCTATCGGGACTGAACACAGCTTGCCAAATTTTATCCTTGTGTCCGGTGAGGGTTGCTATTAAAGTGCCATCTCGCTTGGATAGCTTGATGGTGCTATCAGCATCACCCGATGCGAGCATCTGGCCATCCGGGCTGAATGCGATGCTTTTCACTTCATCGCGATGCCATGACAAACGGTTGTATTCAAGAACTCCATACACGGCCTGCCGTAGGACAGAATTAACCTGAGTTTTAATCTCAGCGTCTGCTCCACCTGTCATGTGCAATTTTTGCTGCGCTCGAATGGCCTCGATCAGCGCATTTAATTTGTTATCAGAAGCAAAAAGTGCTTCTGAGGACGCGCTGATGGCCTTAATTTCGCTAAGAGATGCCTTTTGCCATTGCGTCCAAGCGACTCCTGCTAAGATCAAGGCTCCTAGTAAACCACCTGTGAGTCCAGCAATCGTGCGTTGTTGTCTGCGTTTTTGAGATCTGAGATCGCGATCGCGCAATGCCAAGCTGTGTTGAATAAAGCTCTGTTCTCCTAAACTCAACTCCTCTCGACGGTGTTGCTGCCAATACTCAGCATCTGCTAATGCCTTTCCTCGCAGCAGTGCGTCTTCATCTTGATCACTCTTTTCCCATTGACGCTTTGTGGCTCGCAGTTGCTCTTGCCAGAGGCGAAACTCTCCATCCATCTGCATCCAGGTTCTTAGCCGTTTCCAGCCTCTGATTAACGCCTCGTGAACAATTTCTACGGTTTCTTCTCCTGTCGCTTCATTGCGGTTCGTCACCACTAATCGGCAGGAGGCTAAATGGGTCACTAAGTCCCAATTTTGAGGCTGCACATCATCTCGTGTGGCTAATCGTCGGCTATCATCCGTTCCAGTTCCGGGCTGCACTAATTGAATAAATATCCGTTGCGATCGCTGTTGATCTCGTTCATTCAATTGGGCGTACACAAGTTCAGCGTGATTTGCCAACGCTTCTTCTACGCCACCAATCTGATCGTAAACCTGATGGGTTAGCCATCCTTCCCGTTGGTTTGACCACAACTGCGTCAGCGCAAATTCCAACAGTGGTAAACGCCCTGGCTGCTCATTCATTGCATGGATTAGCTTCTGGATTAATCCATGCTCTAGTCTCACATGCATTTGAGCAGCGGGTTTTTCAATTGCGGCTTGCAATTCGTCCTGATTCATCGGCCCCAAGATCTGAATTGCCCCTTGCAAGGCATCACTCAAGGGACGGTAAGCCAGAGCATAGCCGCAAAAATCTGCTCGTAACGTCAGAATCAAGGTAAATGCTGGAGCCAATCTCACGGCATTGAGGACAGTATCTAAAAAAGCCTGTCGATCTACCTCTGGGCAAAGCGTATAGAGTTCCTCAAATTGATCAGCAATTAGAATTAGGCGCATTCCTGGATTCTGCTGTCCGATCATCTGGATGAGGTTAACTAACCCCTGGTCATCTTGCCGCAATCGCCATTCTAGGTCTACTGAGATTGACTGCTCTCCGTGATCAACTGGAAGTGAACTGCTGCCCTCCCGCTGCAACGGACGGAGAGCGATGAAGTGGGCGATCGGGGAACACTGCACTAACCCGGCAGCTAATGCTTCAAACGGATTCTTTCCTGGGCGAAACGAGACGATGTATGCAGATGGAGGATCTGGTGTATGGATGCCTTTACAGAATTCTTGCCTCAACAGTGGAACTAATCCAGCAAAGACCAAGGATGATTTGCCACTGCCAGATGCACCAATCACTGCGACTAATGGCTTTTGTTTGACGGCAGCTAGTAGTTCCTGAGTAGCTTGCTCTCGCCCAAAGAAGAACCGCGAATCTTCCTCCCGAAAGGCAAA
>DATNPS010000416.1:0-4855 GCA_036703095.1 Crinalium sp.
TCCCACTGACGCCCCATGTATGCAGCGATACCGATGATAAAGTGCAGCACGATTAATTGATAAGGGCCACCGTTATAGAGCCATTCGTCAACCGATGCAGCATCCCAGATTGGGTAAAAGTGCAGACCGATCGCCGCAGAGGTGGGAATCACAGCAGCGGTGATCAGGTTATTGCCATCCATGAGTGAGCCAAACACAGGCTCGCGAACACCATCCATATCGACGGCTGGAGCCGCTATAAATGCCAGGATGAAGACGGTCGCGGCCACCAGCAGCGTTGGAATCATCAGCACACCAAACCAACCAATATATAATCGCTTTTGAGTGCTGGTAATTTCTTTGCAGATCCAATCCCAGGTGTTGAAATCCAGTGAAGGTCGCTTCCTAAGTGTAATAGTCATAATGAAGCCTCCTTAAATGAGGAGAAATGCTTTGATTGCTCGAATGAAGCGATGAAGAGGGTTTAGACTGACCGATCGCCTGCCTATCGTGCGATCGCACGTCATGTAAAAGAGCAGGCTCGCCAGTCAGTCGTGTTGTTATGAACGTAAAAATGTAGCGGTGTTCGTTAATCTGTCTTGCTAATGGGTAGGGTCTTAAAAAACAAGCCCTGAGAAAATCGTAGATCAGGATTATATAACCGGGGAGTTATTTAACTATTTTTTATACCGTTTTTTGGGGAGAGATTCAGGAGCAACATGCTCTGTCTGTCCCCTTTTGGTTTAACGCGAATTCGACAAATGCACACAAACTCACCCTGCGCGTCGCGCAGGGTGAGTTTGTGTGCATTTCAGCCGCACGACGCGCGGCTGAAATGACGTTATCAAATTCACGCTAAACCATGACTAGACAGGCGCATAATGTCGCGAGTGGGGAAGCCAATCTCACCTAGCGCTTCACCGTAGCGCACCAGAAATTCTTCGACCATCGCTTGCTTGGTCATGCCGATCGCACTGGCATCTGATTCCACCTGATTCAACATGCGCCAGATGATGGGCAACACTTGACGATTGGCCGCTTCCAGTTCGTCTTTGACCTCTGCGAAGTGTGCTTTTAGCCAAACTTCACCGAAGTTGAGATGGAGATATTCATCAGCAACCACGGATTCGGTGATGTTGCGTGCAAAGTCGTCAGCTACAGGGATGTAATTGTTGTAGGCGGCGATCGCAAAACATTCAATTACCAGCGCTTGAATGAGCAGACAGGTCGCGATCTTCTGCTGATCGGCTGCCACCTGGAAGGCATCTCGTAAGTTTTTGAAGAACTGTTGCGCAAAGTCTAAATCGGGTGTAACGTTCAGGTTGCGCCCGCAAGCTTCAAAGCTTTTGCTGTGGCGACGTTCCATCTTACCCAAGCGGATGAGTTCTTCTGTATGATCGGGCAACAGATCCGATAAACAGATGAAATTATCGTATGCTTCCTGCTCTCCTTCAATCACAATGCCATTGATGCGACTGAAGGGATCGCGGTAGGCATCACTATGAAAATCAAGGGTTTGCCCAGCTTGGGATTGAGCCATCGACACATCTCCTCATCGTGTTGATTCATGTCAGTTTATATACTATATAGCTATATGGGTATTAATAGATAATCTGATTGACAAGTCTCATGATTCAAATCGGTCATGATGTAATCCCAATACTTTTGGTTAAAAGCCAAATGAGGATGGAGAGGCGTGACAAAACCGCGCCTCTTCACCCTCATTTGGCTTCAGAAGCCCAAAATTCGTGCTCCTTGATAGAACAGGAAGCTGGTCGTCCAGGCCAGCCCGATCGACCAGGCGACGGCAAACGCGGCAAATTTGGCGCTTTTTGACTCGTTTTTGAGTACGGCGATGGTTGAAAGGCAGGGGATATACAGCAGCGTAAACAGCATGAAACTGTAGGCTTGTACCCAATCAATCTGCTGTGCGATCGCCCCTCCTAACCCAGCATCCGTGGAGGTGCCATAAATCACCGCTAAACCGCCCAGCACAATTTCTTTAGCAATGAATCCAAAAATAAGTGCGATCGCCAACTGAGCGTTAATTCCCAGTGGTACTAATAACGGTTCGGTAGCCTGTCCGATCAAACCGGACAGAGTTTGAGCGCTGGCGGATGGAACATTGGTTGGCAGGTTGTTGAGCAGCCAAACCACGACCACGCCAGCAATAATGAAGCGATTTGACCAGCGAAGAAAATGTTTTACCTCACACCACGAGCGAACTACCATTTGTTTGAAGGTGGGAAACCGATAGGGCGGCAGTTCCAGGACGAGTGGGTCTTTGTTAGGAAAGCGTCCCTTAAGCAGGGCGGCGGTGATGAGTGCTGCTGCAAAGCTAAACAAATACAGGCTGAACAGTACGACAGGTGCGACGTTCGGTGCAAACAGCGCGGTGGTCATGAAGATAAACACATTTAACCGGGCAGAGCACAGCGAAAACGGAATCACCAGCATGGAGAGCATTCGCAGACCGGGCGATCGCATCACCCTTGTGCCCATAATGGCAGGTACGTTACAGCCAAACCCCATCAGTGTCATCACAAAGGAACGGCCATCTAATCCCAACCGTTCCATCAGGGCATCCATCAAAAAAGCAGATCGGGCCAGATAGCCGCTGTCTTCCACGATCGCCATGCAAAAGAAGAACAGCAAAATGACTGGGATAAACGCGGCTACGGTGCCAATGCCGTCGTACAGCCCTCCCAGCAGGAAGCCTTGCAAGAAAGGCGGCAGGTGAGTTAGAGCAGGTTCCAGCGCGATGGTTTTGAACCAATCCAGGCCATTGCTGAGAAGCGTTTGTAGGGGGGTGCCCAGCGTATAGACGACCTGAAACATCAGATACATCGCTGCAAAAAACAGCGGTAGTCCCAGCACGGGATGCAGCAGGATATGATCCAGCCGCATAGTCAGCGTGTCTTGATGCTGCGAAGGAACGTGAACGGCATCCTGCAACAGTGCATCCAGTTCGGTAGCCAGTTGATGATCTGACATCAGGCGATCGCTCAAATCGGGAACGCAAACAGGCTGTTCTTGTTGATGCAATCGTCTGGTAATGATGTCTAAAGCGGCTTCATATCCGCCGCCATACTTGGCACTCATGGGGATAACGGGCATCTGCAACTGCTGCGCGATTTTGTCTGCCTCTACTGTCACGCCAAACTTGGGCGCTTCATCGGCCATGTTGAGCAGCAGCACAGCGGGCAACTGTAAATGTTTAATTTGCAACGCCAGACTGAGTTGGCGATCGAGCTGAGCCGTATTGAGAATAATGATGATTAAGTGCAGCGGCGTGGATTCCAGAAATTTCTGAACAACTACCTCATCTTGGGAAAAGCCGCGCAAGTCGTAAATACCCGGTAAATCGATCACTTCGGTAGGCGTGTCTCCAAGGGGCAGGGTCGCCATCATCAGATCGACGGTAATGCCTGCCCAGTTGCCAATGCTGGCGGTTGCGCCTGTAAACCGATTAAAAAACGTGGACTTGCCCGTATTGGGCATTCCTAATACTGCAATGCGTTTCACCGTTAGTCCCCCGCTGTGTTATCCCGGTTGTGCAAGGGGGCGATCTCAATATTCTGAGCATCTCGTCGTCTCAGCATCACTTCGGTGGTACCAACGCGTACATGGACTGGGCCTGCTAACCACGAATGTCGCAGCATGGTCACTTGTCGTCCTGTACGAAAGCCTAACGCCAATAATCGCTGGTGTAATCCAGGAGACGTGTTGAGACGGGCGATCGTGGCAATATGTCCGGGTTGCAGAGTCGCGAGGTGGGTGGTAGAGACAGACATTGTGGAGGAGATGGGGAAATACAGCGTAGTGCAGGGGTAAGGATTATTGAAAATATTTTCTAATAACTACATCGTTACATAAAGATGAAGTGGGGTCAATCTGTGCTGTAGCTAATGTCAGCAATTCTTACTAATTGCGGGGGCCGCCTTATGGGCAGACAAACTCCGCTAAAGCATAATTTGGCGTGCGTGTCGCGCACGCCAAATTACGCGAATTCGATAGAGCCATTTCAGCCGCACGTCGCGCGGCTGAAATGGCCCAAAAACGTGCCCCGCGCCACGTTTTTGGGCGATCGTCGAATTCACGCCAAATTAGGCTTTAAGCATTCCCGTGATTAAGGAATATCATCGAACGGAGAATAACCTGACAACCCTGGGTATTATCAGGAGTAGCCCTCCTTTCAATCCACGGTTGTTTGATCTTGAGTGGTACTGATCTATGAATTCTGGAACGATAGTCACACCGCCTCCGCACCCGCTAGCTGAACCCGTTCCAGACCAGCCACTCCCCTTACTCACCGATGCCCTCAGTGCCATTGCAGACAGCGATCGCCTCCTATCAGACTGTAGACAATGGTTAAGCGCTCATCCGGTTTGGGGACAGTTGCCAACCGACGCGCTACAGGCGATCGCCCAATCCCTCTATTGCTTTTATGTAGAACCTCAAACGCTGATTTACCAGGAAGGACAGGCTCCCATCGGGCTATACCTGCTGAAGTTTGGCACCGTCGAGATTTTCCGGCGATCGCCCCTTGGTAAATCGCTAATCCGCTATCGAAATGCTGGAGATTTATTTGGCTATACGCTGGTTGCCAACGCCGCAGAAGGGGTATATCAGACCAGTGCGATTGCGCTCACGGCTAGCAAGATTGGATTCCTCCCGCAGGCGGCATTTCAAACTTTGATTGTGGACTATCCTGCCATTCAGCAGGTGATTCATTCCCTCATTTCGCAAGATTTGCACGAGTACGCCGCGCGAATTGCCTGGGAGCAGGTGCGCATTCAGGGCTTGCGGTCGTATATTCACTCTGTTCCCGGTGAGACCAGTCTTTTGGGCAGCAGTAAAGCCGCAAAAAAGTTGG
>DATNPS010000418.1:0-10709 GCA_036703095.1 Crinalium sp.
CCTATGCTGACCTGAGTGACCCCAATACCAATCTGGAAACGGCGTATCAACAGGCGTGCGATCGTGTGACGCAAATGGTCGCCAAGCTACAACTGCCGCTATCGGGTCAGGATACGGTGCTGGAGTGGACACCACCGGGAAGCGATCGCCCACCCCTGTCGTATACCAGCAATACGACTAAAGAGCAGTTTTGCGCCAATGTGGTGAAGGCCAAGGATTATATCCGGGCTGGTGATATCTTCCAGGTGGTGATTTCGCAGCGGTTGTCAACGGAATATGGTGGCGATCCGTTTGCGCTATATCGATCACTGCGGTTGATTAACCCGTCGCCGTACATGGCGTACTTCCATTTTCAGGACTGGCAGATTATTGGCTCCAGCCCTGAAGTGATGGTGAAAGCAGAGCATTCGCTGGAAGCAGGTCAGCCAATGGTGGCGACTCTGCGCCCGATCGCCGGGACTCGCCCCAGAGGCAAAACTCCGGCTGAAGATGCGGCATTAGCAGACGACTTGCTGCGTGATCCGAAGGAAGTGGCAGAACACGTCATGCTCGTAGACCTGGGTCGAAATGATCTGGGACGCGCTTGCACCAATGGCACCGTTTCAGTTGACGAGCTGATGGTGATTGAGCGCTATTCCCACGTCATGCACATTGTCAGCAACGTGGTCGGGCAGCTTTCTCCCAGTAAAACTGCCTGGGAGTTGCTGAAAGCCTGTTTCCCGGCGGGTACGGTTAGCGGCGCACCCAAGATTCGGGCGATGGAAATCATTCACGAACTGGAACCCTGCCGTCGGGGAGTCTATTCCGGTGCGTATGGCTTTTACGACTTTGAAGGGCAACTCAACACGGCGATCGCCATCCGCACGATGGTGGTTCGCAATCAGCCCAGTGGCAAACATCTGGTCAGCGTTCAGGCGGGTGCAGGACTGGTGGCTGACTCTGAACCCGAACGCGAGTACGAGGAAACCCTCAATAAAGCTAGAGGGATGCTAGAGGCGATTCGCTGTTTGCGATCGCATCCTTAACACTCAGGAGCAGCAATTAATTTTGAAGAGGAGGAAGCACGGCGATCGCGCTTCCTCCTCTTCAAAGTTGGGTTTTGATAGACATCGGGTGTTTAGAAACGATCGCGATCGTGGGGTGCGTCAAAGGCGATCGCTGGCCCTTTCGGGATAATTCGGGTGGGGTTAATTTCGGGCAGCCCCCCATAGTAAAGCTGTTTTACATGGTCGGCACTGCACACCTCATTGACGCCCGGTTGCTGGTACAGGTCACGGCAATAGCTCCATAGGTTGGGATAGTCTACCAACCGTTTCAAATTGCACTTAAACAGACTGTAATAGGCCAGGTCAAACCGAAACAGCGTGGGAAATAAACACCAATCGGCTAACGTGATCTGATCCCCACAAAGATAGCGCTGTTCTCCCAGCACATGCTCCCAATACTCTAAGGCTGCAAATAGTTCTGTCACCGCTTCCTCGTAAGCGGCCTGAGATGCGGCAAAGCCCGAACGATAGACCCCGTTATTGATAGGTTGATAAATAGCATCAATGGTTTGCTCAATCTGAGCGCGCAGGTTCTCCGGATAAAAATCTAGCTCTGGATGAGTCGCATAGGCATTGAACTCAGCGTTGAGCATTCGAATAATCTGACGCGATTCGTTGTTCACGATCGTTCCCGTTTGTTTGTCCCAAAGTACGGGAACGGTAACGCGTCCGGTGTATTGAGGATCGGCTTTGACATAAATCTCACGCAGATATTGAGCACCGTTCACGAAATCAGGAATACAGCCCGGTTTCTCAGTAAAGGCCCATCCATTTTCCGTAATTACAGGATCAACGATGGATAGCCCAATCACGTTTTCCAGCCCTTTCAGCTTCCACAATAAAGCCGTGCGGTTGGCCCAGGGACATCCCAGCGAGATGTAGAGGTGATAGCGCCCCGGTTCTGCTTTGAAGCCACTGGAACCGTTTGCTGTCACCCAATTGTGAAAGACGGTCGGCATCCGCTGAAAGCGGCCATTGTCATCCCGTTCTGTCCAGGTTTTGACCCATTGCCCTTGAACTAATGCCCCAAGTGCCATTGTGATGTCCTCAAATGTGGTTTCTAAAGTGATTCGGCTGAAGAGAATGAACGAATTAGAACCAAATCTTTAGTTGTTGAAAGCGCGGCTTTGCCGCGCTTTCAACAATTGAATTTCGGGTTTGATTCAATCTATAAGCCTTAGCTAAAGGCATACGAAGCCATGCTGAGAATGCCGAAGGTATAGCTGTTGTGCAGCGATCGCCCCTGTCCCATTTCACCGCCTGCCCCCATAGCGACAAATAGCGGCAGCAAATGCTCATCGGTGGGATGGTTGCGTTCAGCATAGGGAGCGATCTGACGATAGTTCAGCAGATCGTCTGTTTTGTTGTGGGCGATCGCATCGTCTAACCAATCCGAAAATTGCTGTACCCAATCCGGAGGCGTAGCTTGATTGGCATAGCGACCCAACTCCCACAGATTATGAGTTGCGCTACCGCTGGCCAAAATCAGTACGCCTTCATGCCGCAATGGTTCTAACGCCCGCCCGATCGCCAGATGATGAGCCGGATCGGCGTTGGGTTGAATCGACAGTTGCGTCACCGGGATATTGGCATTGGGATACATCAACAGCAGCGGCACCCAGGCTCCATGATCCAACCCTCGTTGGGGATGAACATCGACTGGAACCCCTGCCTGAATCAACAATTCCTTGACTCGACTTGCTAAAGCAGGCGCACCGGGAGCCGCATAAGTTATCTCATACAGCGCTGCCGGAAAGCCCGAAAAATCGTGAACGGTGCGAGGTTCAGGAGCCGTGCTAACGGTTGGCCGATTCGTTCCCCAATGCGCCGAGACCACGAGAATCGCTGTTGGCTTCTCTAAGGAGTGACCCAGCTGTTTCAAGAAATCCGTAACGGCATTGGGCTGCAACGGCAGGTCGGGCGAACCATGAGACACAAAGATAGCGGGAAAGACTGCATGAGGCATAGCGACCTCCAGGTAATACCAAAACAGTACTAGTTAGGACTATTTCTATCAATTGTAATACAAAGATTGTTTGAATTCAAACAGTTTTAATGAAAACGCTGGTGTGCCCATCTGTCATGACAGTACCCCCCGTAGAGACGCGCCATCGGCACGTCTACCGCGATCGCCCCAACAAATGCCGTTAAAGATCTGCATTCCAACGTGAATTCGATTGAGGCATTTCAGTCACAAGAAGGCGTCCCACACGTCGCGCGGGCACCTTTTGCGCACTCGTCGAATTCACGTCATTTCAAATATTTGTTGCGATCGCGAATTTCAAATATCTGTTGTGATGCTGAAATTGGGGGAGACGTGCCGATGGCGCGTCTCTACAAGATATTGGTATGGGCGAATATTGGGATGGCGATCGCCATCCGCTGTTCAAATTAACTAAAAATTTCTCGAATTTTTCTCAGCAACACGCGCAGTTGCTCCATGTCTCCTCGATCCAGGTGTTCAAATCGCTCTTTGAGATAGGCAATATGAATAGGAAAAACTTCCTCAAACAGCTTTTCACCTTCTGGTGTCAGAATAAGGGTAAAACTGCGGCGATTGCCTTCCGGGACTTCCCGACGCACCAGTTTCTTCTGCTCCAAGCGATCGATAATTCCGGTTAGCGTCCCTTTCGTCACCAGAGTTTTTTCGGCAACTTCTCCCATACTCATCCCAGACGTGCCGCCCAGCGTTGCAATCACATCAAACTGAGACGGGGTTAGTCCTAAATCGCGAATATGGCTCTGAGAGTACGCTTCGAATGACTGGTAGGCTCGCACTAATTCACGCACCAAGGGCATAAAATCCTCCTGAGCAGCGGCTTTGGCGGCTGCTTTTCCAGTGGCTACAGCTTTGGCGTACTTCGCTTTTGTACGGGCCAACTTTTTCCCTCAAACAGTGCGGTAAGAAACAGTATTACCATAAACGATAGTTAAGTATGACACTTTAAAGATCATCAAACATGGGATGTCTAGGAGGGTGGGTTGAAATTCTGCTACCCTAGCTTCCTGAACTCCCTACTCATCGTATGATTACTGCGATCGCTAACCAAAAAGGTGGAGTCGCGAAAACCACCTCTACTATTGCTCTGGGAGGTCTCATCGCCCAACAGGGTTCCTCTTGCCTGGTGATTGACCTTGATCCCCAGGGTAACTTAACCGCTGGCTTGGGATTGGATGTAGCCGATAAGCAGCCAACATCCTACGACGTGCTAACGGGTCGGGCCGATGTTTTAGATGCTGTAATCGAAACCAAATTTGACTTTAGCCTCTTGCCATCTGACATTTCGCTGGCGAAAGGTGAAAAAGAACTGCTGAACAAGAACGGCAGATTTTATGCCTTAAAAGAGAGCCTGGAACACGCCAAAGGCAAGTTTGACTATATTTTGATTGATTGTCCGCCCAGCATGGGAATTTTGACCGTCAATGCACTCTCTGCGGCTGATTCGCTGTTGATTCCGGTGCAATGTCAGTTCTTTGCACTAAAAGGGTTAGAAGCCGTGATGCAAACCGTGCAGACGGTACAGGATAAGCTCAACCCCAGCTTAAGAATATTAGGTGTGCTACCGACGATGGCCGAAAAGAATACGGTCATGACGCAAGACATTTTGAAGACGCTCAAAAGCCAACTGGAGGGCATTAAAATCTTCACCCCCGTGCCCAAGTCGGTCAAATTTGCCGAATCCAATCTGGCCGGACAGCCCATCCACGTCTACGCTGGCGAATGGCGTCTGGTTCAACCCTACCGGGAAGTGATGCGGGAAATGCTGCTGGAGGAATAGGGTGTGGGGTATGGGGTGTGGGGTGTAGCCATGATTGGGGAGATGGAGAGGATGGGGGAGATAGGGAAGATGGGGAAGTGCTAAGAATTTTATCTCCCTTGTCCTCCTTGTCTCCCTTGTCCTCCTTGTCCTTCAAGCCCTAACACCCAATGCCTAACAGCTAACAGCCCGCTCCTTCACGGCTACGGCTAAATCCTTCAGCATACTGATCGTTGCGGGGAAGTCTACGCAGGCGTCGGTGATGCTTTGGCCGTAAACCAGGTGGGAGACATCTTTGGGGAAGGGCTGTTTCCCAGCAACCAGATGGCTCTCGATCATGACGCCCATGATGTGAGACGACCCGCCGGAGAGTTGAGCCGCAATTTCTTCAAGCGCTGCGGGTTGACGAGTATAGTCTCCGCCAGAGTTGCCGTGGCTGCAATCGATCATCATGCGGGTGTTCATGTTGTGGCGGCTCAGTTCAGCAGCAGCTTTCTCAACATGGGTCGCATCGTAGTTGGGGCCATGCTTACCACCCCGCAGAACAATGTGACCATCGGGATTTCCGGTGGTTGAGACAATGCTGGCTAATCCATCCAAATTAATCCCCAGGAAGCGGTGGGGTTGGCTGGCGGTGAGCATCGCATTGACAGCGGTATGCAGACTACCATCGGTACCATTCTTAAAGCCAACGGGCATTGAGAGGCCAGATGCCATTTCACGGTGAGTTTGGCTCTCAGTCGTGCGTGCCCCGATCGCCGTCCAGGAGATTACATCCGCGATGTACTGAGGAATGATGGGATCGAGCAATTCTGTAGCGGCGGGTAGTCCCAGATGCGCGAGTTCCAGCAATAGTTTCCGCGCTAGTCTCAGTCCGGAGTTAATGTCATAGCTGCCATCCAGATGGGGATCGTTGATTAACCCTTTCCAACCCAGAGAGGTTCGCGGTTTCTCAAAGTAAACCCGCATCACGATTTCAAGATGATCTTCTAGCTCTTTGCGCAGAAATGCCAACTTTTCGCCATACTCAAATGCGGCGTTAACATCATGAATCGAGCAAGGCCCCACAATCACTAGCAAACGGGGATCGCTACCGTTTAGAATGTTGCGAATGCGATCGCGCGTTTCGCCGACTAAAGCAGCAGATGTTTCGGTAATTGGAAATTCGTTGTGGAGAGTCGCCGGAGCCAGAAGAGGGCGGGTTTCGACAACGTGCAGGTCACTTGTCTTACGCATGGGGTTCCAACGGGGTAACAGGGGAGTTCTCGTCATTCTCTATCGGGGTAACGGGTATGGACTGAGCCATTCTGTAGTATTTGCAACCAGTCCCAACCCATAATCTTACTCTTCAACGACGTGATGCGATAGCGCTGTGATTTTGCTTCAGCAATTCTCAATTTGAAATCGATTGTGGGTTTTGCGCACCCGACGGGTGTGCAAAACCCACAATCAGGGTCATGCAAGCTTGCCGCAGGCGAGTTTGCATGACCCTAATTGCATAATGAGGATTGCTGATGTTGCTCATGTGTTGCGATTTTGCTTTTCTAGATATTTCCGGACGCCTTCGCTCATCTGCATTAAGTTCGGTTCAATTCGTTTGCTGAGCACGTCTTCCACTAAATGGGCGATCGTTCCCGTTAGCATGGGCAGCACGCCTTTAATCTGGCGGGGATCAATTTTTAATTCGCCCTTACTCTCCACGACCGTGCCGTTTCTCTCCTCTAAAAAGCGGTTCTTCCCGGCGCAATACACGGCTTCGGTAAACGCATGAGTTTCAATCCGCCAGTCGGTCGTAAACTCTGCTTCGTTCCAGGTGGCACGATCGGTCCAAGTCAGCAAATCTTCACTTAAGAATGCCCGTGCGGCGGGTGGAATATCCCCCCCTCCGTGCCATTCATTAACAAACCGGATCATGCCTCCGTCCTCTCTGCGAGATTTGATTTCAATCTTGCGCACGTTGGGCATGTAAGGCGTGAGTTCCAGCAGCTTATCCCGATAGGTGGCATAAACCAGCGATCGCGGGAAGGGAATGAATGCTTTGGCGGAGATGAGCATTGGGTGAGGAGGGTGAGGGAGGTTGGGAGGATGGGGGATGGGGGCGGAGATGGGGAAGGTGGGGGAGATGGGGGAGACGGGGGAGTGTATATAGCAATTGAAGGGGGAGTTAAAACGGGGTGCAGGGGTGGAACCCCTGGCTGGGGCGAAAGCCCCCACATCCCCTTGTCCTAACCGTCTTAACGTTTGCTATAGCGTCACGCCCCTGCCCACAACGAGTTGTGGACGCCCTAGGAAAATTGTTATCTCCTATACTCCCTTAAGAGTGCCAGGGGATAGAGGTTGAGCAATGGAAACTTAAGAATCTGATACCAAACTGCTATGCAATGGGTTTGCGGCGGCAGTACAAAAACAGCAGCGTAAATAACGTTGCACCTGCTAGATATTTTACGAAGTCGGGAATGGCAGGATTGGGGGAGAAAAAGCCTTCAATCAGTCCCGCAATAACGAGCATTGGGATAATGCCACCAAACAGCTGAGCCGCTTCCAGACCGTAATGTTTCAATGCATCGCTGCGGCGATAGGTTCCCGGTAACAGGATGGCCCTGGCCAGGAGTAAACCTGCTCCTCCCGCAAAAAAGATGGCAG
This sequence comes from Crinalium sp., assembly GCA_036703095.1. Classification (GTDB taxonomy): domain Bacteria; phylum Cyanobacteriota; class Cyanobacteriia; order Elainellales; family Elainellaceae; genus DATNPS01. Next base: position 7,448 of record DATNPS010000418.1, read on the forward strand.
GTAGTTCTAACGCGCCATGTGGAAAGACAAATGCCCAGAAGGGATAGGCCAAGTTATTTTGTTGAACGAGAGCGGCGATCGCCCCAATTAAAAGCCCGTTAGTAAACAGTAAATAGGCTGTAAACACTCCAGGTGGCGTAATGAGTGGCACCTGGGGCAAAAACATCATGACGCCGCCGAAAAAGGCCGCAAATGAGACGGAAAGGTTGTTGATCATGATTTGGCTCGATGCCCACGGTTCGATGCCCACAATCGAACCCATCCACAGTTCACCCTTGTCGCGCACTTTATGAATGAGTTCGGCGGGTAGCACGAGCGCCATAAAGGATGGGTCACGCCAGGAAAACCACCAGGCAATTAACCCGCCCACCATAAAAAGGGCAGTTGCCACGGCAATATAGCCAAAATTACGCTGAACCGTTGCTGGCAAACCCCACAAATAAAACGTTGTGACCGATTGCCACTCCTGCCGTCGTGACCCTTGATAAATCTGGTTGTAGCCACGAGCCGTTAAAGCCTGCAAATCGTGCTTTAAGGTCTGACTCGCCTCGGTGGTTCTGATTCGCGCTAAATCAGCAGAGACAGAACGATACAAACTGGCTAGCAGCTTAATCTCATCTGCCCCCAGCGATTTTAATCCCTTGCCTTCCACTCGCTGAAGCAAAGCATCTAATCGCTGCCAATCCGGTTCTCGCCGCGCAATCCAACGCTGAATATTCATGAATCTTGAACTTTTACCAGACCGAACCTAGCCTAACTTAGGATAGGTCTTGATGTTAGGTGTTGGGTGTTGGGTGTTGGGGATTGAGGGACAAGGAAGACAAGGGGGACAAGGAAGATAAAACCTAAGCCGCTTCCCAACCTCCTCTGTCTCCTGGCGCTTCCCTATCTCCTCCATCTCCCACATTTCACTCACACCCCACACCTCACACCCCTACACCTCACACCCCTACACCCCACATGCCTGAACTCAGCAGTTCACTACCACCCCTCAATATCGGCAACGTTGTCAATGCAGCGCTGATCCTGTATCGCTCTCATCTCAAGCCATACCTGCGCCTTGGGCTGACAACCATTTTGTGGTGTTTTTGGCCTGTCTTAGCGTTAGTGCCATTTGGAATGGCGATCTATGCGGCGGTCAATGGCCAGTCGGTGCCGCCCTTTATCTGGGTACTGGTTCCCCTGTGGATCGCATTTTTTGTATATTGCATCGCGCAATATCTTTTGAACTCAGCCGTGCTGACAAGAGTGGCGTTTCGGGAATTGGTTAATCAACCCGAAGCGATCGCAGACGTTCGGAAACAGCTTCGTCCTAAACTGTGGAAATTTTTTGGGCTGGCGGCTCTAGTCGGGGTATTGATTGGGGCTGTGTATGGTGCCTTGGCCATGGCGGGTGGAATTGCGATGTTTGCCATTATTGCTGCCCTGTCTTTAATCGCTGGGCCAGTGATTGGGCCTCTGGTGGGTGGCCTGTTCTTTGTCGTTCTGGTATTTGGAGGGCTGAGCTGGTTTTATGCCCGGTTAATCTCAGCAGAAGTTGTTTTGGCTGTGGAAGAAAATGCGGATATCGGTCAAAGCTTGGGGCGCAGTTGGACGCTATCGGAAACGTCGGCCATTCGGGTGCAGGGTGTCATTCTAGTGGCCTTTCTGGTGACGCTACCGCTGCTGTTAGTCACCAACTATTTGCCTTCCCTCTTCCTGCTCCGGTTGGAACCTAATTCACCTGAATATTGGCTGGTCTATGGCGTGTCGATGATTGCCAGTTTTGCCGTGTGGATTATACAGCTTCCGTTTTGGCAAGCTGTAAAAGCAGTTTTATACTATGACCTCCGCAACCGTCGCGAGGGATTTGGCTTGCAGTTGCGCGATCGCGAGACATAACTAGAAGTATGCGGTTTTTTAATCGAATTACGCTTCAAACGCCAGAAAGCGTCGAGTTGGAATTTACGCTAGCAGGAATTGGCAATCGAGCCTTAGCCTTTTCGATTGACTACATTTTTCTGCTGCTGGTTTTAACGGTCTTCTTGTCCCTGTGGTGGCTCTTTACCAACCAACTGTTTACCTATTTCGATCGCCTTGGGATTAACTACAGCGGTCTGGCCAACTGGCTGCTGGCGATCGCCGCTTTGATCACCTTTGCAATTTGGGTGGGGTACTTTGTCTTTTTTGAAACATTGTGGCGGGGGCAAACCCCCGGCAAACGATTTGCCAAAATTCGAGTGATTCGAGATGATGGGCGTCCGGTTCGTTTGCCGCAAGCGGTACTCAGAGCGTTGCTGCGTCCGGTTGACGACATGCTGTCGATTGGAGTCTGGCTGATTATGCTGACTCAGCGCGAAAAGCGGTTGGGCGATTGGGCTGCCGGAACTCTGGTCGTACAGGATGAGCGATTTGTCGCTTCGGCCAGTTTCCCCGTCTCCGACCAGGCTCAAGTCGTTGCCGACCATCTCCTTCAAACGGCTAATTTGACCTTGCTTTTGCCCGACGACTTTGCCGTGATTCGAGAATATCTTCAGCGGCGATCGCTCATGAATGTACGCGCCCGGTCAGCACTCAGCCTCAAATTGGCCGAACAAGCAAAAGCAATCATTGAGCTAGAAAAACTGCCCAACGACATGACTCCGGATTTGTTTTTGGAAGGAGTCTACTTGGCCTATCAGCAGCAAAGAACGTAAACTCGACCTTAATCTTCGTGATCTTCAAAGGGGTCATCCAGACCCTTGGAAGGTGGCCCAAACGACGTGTAGATGGCCATTCCAGTGATTGCAAGCAGAATGGCTGTAACAGAAATGCTAAGAACTGTTGCGGGCTCCATAGGTCGAAATGATTATGAGAGATCTTCCTCTATAATATTACGGAAAGTTAAACTATCGTATCAATTGCAGGTTTCACATGGCACAGCGGACTCGGCTGGGAGATATCCTTAAACCTCTGAACTCTGAATACGGTAAAGTTGCACCGGGCTGGGGCACCACACCGTTGATGGGAGTCTTCATGTTATTGTTCTTCGTTTTCCTGCTCATCATTCTGCAAATCTACAACTCGTCTCTCTTGCTAGAGAACGTCGATGTAGATTGGGCAAGCTACGGTCGTTAATGCCCTTTAGTGGCTGCAATTTTTAAGTAGAAGTGAACAATATGGCTTCGGTTTTCCGAAGCCTTTGCTTTAAATAACTGGAGTTTAGACTCAATCACACGTCGTCGGCCAAAATGCTCTTGCAGAGAGCGTTTCGCGGCGCGGTAGAAATAATTAGTTCAAAGTC
>DATNPS010000431.1:0-7173 GCA_036703095.1 Crinalium sp.
GTCGGGCGCGCAAAACCCGTAATTAACTTCAAAATGAGACTTGCTGTCCTTAAAAGCTATTCAACTGTAGTTTTATGAAGATGATATAATCACCCCGCAAAGTAGCCTTCTTGATTGAGAGAAGAACTCTAGCGTTTCCCACTGACGCAAAATACCAGGCGTGAGGTACGGTGGGGCGTGTTGTGCCCCCATCCTACCTCACGCCATTGGAATTCACGGTATGTCAAGTTTAAGCCACGACCTGTTTTGGAAAACTCTGGTTAACTTCATCAAGTCGCACAGCCGGGAGGGCGATCGCATCATTGCCCCAGTTGAGTTTAGAAAAGAGTTTCCCAATGCATTTACTTATTCGTTTGCTCAGGCTGAAGGAGCCGCTGAATTTCAGTGGGTGATTGTGCACAAAGGCATGATCCAAAAACTGGATTCTGATTTTTTGAATACCGTCATTCAAAAGCAAATTCCAGTATTTGCGAATGAAGTCTTTGTCGTGTTCACCAGCCATTCCAATATTGACGAACTGCATCCCAATTCAGTCCACATGCGTCCCTTTTGGGAGCAAGTCGCACCGGATAGAATTCAGCCAGAAAACGCTTCGATTTATCTGCTGAGAAAGATCCGCTACAAATCAAATCGATTCAAGCAAACGATCACACAAGTGTTTCAGCAACGCAAAACGTCAGCCAAAGTCGATGAAGCCTTAATTCGGCTGGAACGCTTAGAAAAGCAAATTAAAGAATTAGATAAAACCATTCGGAAGCAGCGCAATCCTATTCGTCAGATTAAAGATATTGTGGCGATGCTGCCGTCGGAATTTGCGATCGCCTGTCGCGCTGCCTGCCACACCGCTTACCTGGGCAATGGCGTCTTGCTATGCCGTATCTTAGGCCGATTATTAGTGTATGCCGACGCGAATGATATTGGCATCGTTCCGCATCTCAGCCTCAACGGCTACTGGGAATCGGGAATCACCTTAACCACCGTTCGCATTCTTCAACCCGGTTGGCATTGCCTGGATGTAGGAGCCAATCACGGTTATTTTGCCCTACTCATGGCCGAAATTGTTGGCCCCACAGGTCGTGTTTTTGCGATGGAACCCAATCCCAAATTAGTGGAATTGCTGCGGCGATCGCTCGAAGCCAATGGATTTGAAAAGCGAGCCGCCGTGATTCCCAAAGCCGCGTCTCATTCGGATGGAGAAACGCTGAACTTAGTCATTCCCAAGGGACAAACAGGCCATGCTAGCGTGGCGGCATTACCCAGCTCTACCGATGATGTCGTTGCGGTAGAGACGATTACAATTGACACCCTGACTGCCGATTGGCCTCAAGTCAATTTTGTCAAAGTGGATGCGGAAGGCGCAGAGGAAGATATCTGGAATGGGATGCGTCAAACGATTGAAAAAAACAAAGATATTGTTGTCGTATTAGAGTTTGGCGCATCTCGATACGCGAATCCCAGAGCATTTTTAGAATCCATCGAGCAGTCCGGATTTATTCTTCGATATATTGACGTGTTTGAAATCAAACCCATCACCATTGAACGCTGTTTAACTGAACGTCCGGACAGCTTTTGGATGCTGTTTTTGCAGCGTTGGTAGAAAAAACTATGCGCGGACTAAGCAAGGTTGGAGATTTTTTGAGGCACAAACCACAATTGGTAGAATGCCTGCTCATTTTCGTGACCTGTATCTTTGTTTATTTAGCCAATGATCAGATCATTAGCTCTAACGACAATATTCCCAACACGCTCTTAGGATTGAATTGGCTGGAGCATCATACCCTGACATTTGATGCGTTTCGGCAGGGGCATTATTACATGCCCAATCACTTGTATGGCGCGGATGGCATTCCCTACTTCTTTCTAGAAGCTCCAAATGGACATCTCAGTTCTGCCTACCCGATTGGCAGTGCCATTGTTAGTTTCCCGATCGCAGCCCTGTATTTCATCTATCTAAAACTGGCTGCTTTATTCCACACAGGTTCACTAGATCCTGCTGCATTGTCACTGGATATTACGAGTCGAGCGTTTGGTACTCATCGGGAACAGTTTGAGAAGCTATCGGCTACTCTTTTGACGGCCCTTGCCACGGTTATTTTCTACCTAACTACCCGGCTCAACTTCAGTCGGGCGGTTGCTCTAGTCGCCACGTTCATTTATGCATTTGCGACGTTAAATTGGGTCATCAGTTCTCAGGGATTAGCACAACATACGGTTGCAAATGTTGTCTTAGCTAGCGCCATATTGGCTCTCTTTAAGGCAAACCGTTCGCAGCACGTTCAAAAGCAAATTTTATTAACGGTAGCTGGGGTTTTCTGTGGGCTTTTACCGGGAATTCGACCTACAGGACTTTTATTCTCAGCCGCTATTGTTGTTTATTCACTCATTACTTATCGTAAGCAAACCATCTTCCTGCTGCTAGGCGCGACCTCTGCTCTTTTAAACGCATCCTGGAATGTTTATTACTTTGGATGGAGTCTTAAAAGCCTTGTAGGTGGAGGCTATGCTCAGCTTTTTCAGCATAAGTTAGGGTCTTATCAATTCTCGTTGCGCTATGCGAAAGAAGCATTTCTTGGCCTTTCAATTAGCCCCAGTCGAGGTTTTTTTATCTTTTCTCCTGTGCTTTTATTTGCGATTCCTGGAATCGGTCGGGTCTTTAGCAACAACGCAGACCGAGATGAGAGACTCATCCGTTTTCTGGCGACCGCTTGTCTCATTCTTTTTCTGCAATATTGCTTTTATATTCCCTGGTGGGGAGCGATTAGCTATGGGTCTCGGTTTCTAGTCGATACCCTTCCAGTTCTGTGTTACCTCATCAGTTATTTTCTCAAGCGTTTATTAGAACGAAACTGGCAGCACTATTCCTGGCCTCGAATGGCGATCGCAACAATATTTGCGATCTGTTTGTTCTTTTCTACGTTTACGCAAGTGGTAGGCGCATTTAGCGATCCTCAAATTTGGAATCGTTCCCCCCGGTTTCAACCGGGTCGCTTTTGGGATTGGCAAGATAGCCAAATTTCAAGACATGCCAAAAACTTATGGTACAAAATCGACAATCCGATTCCCGCTCCCATCCGCTACATGCAGGAACTAGACGGAAGCATTGAACAAATAAAAGACACCAATAACCAACCGATTTCTGAGCCGATTACAGTCACGTCATCCCAAATTCTTCGCTTAAAAGCGGACTTGCGAAATACGGGGCGATCGCAGTGGTACGGCTACAAAACGGGCATTCCCAAAGGAACTATTGTCCTGAAAGTCAGTTTTGTGGATGCTCAGGGCCGTTCGGTTGCCGTGACGTTACCCAATTCACTTTACGTCGCTGAAATCGTAGAACCAGAGCAGAGCGCAACAGCTACAGGCCCGATCCGCTTTCCTCAGCCGCCCGGTCAATACAAAATGGTGGTTCAACTACTGGCTGAGCGGATGAGCAGCGCGTTTCAGCATTCGTCTCAAGCAACCTATGAGTTGCCAGTCACCGTCCGTGCCGCCCAATAATACCAGTTATAGCCGTAGCCACTGGTATGAGGACGGGTGCAGGGGGGAACCCCTGGCTGGGGGCAACCCCCACATCCCCTTGGTTTTTCAATGTCCTAATGGATGTGGTGACAGCTATACAGTCCGTGCAGCCTAATAAAGATGAATGAACATGATAAACAAACTTGAATATTTTATTAAGCAAAAGCCGCAGATGATTGAATGTCTGCTGATCTTTTTGACATGTGTTTTTGTTTATTTAGCCAATCATCAAGTTATTAGTTCTAACGATAGTATTCCAAACACACTCCTGGCCTTCAACTGGTTGGAAAATCATAGCCTCAGGTTCGATGCATTTAGACAGGGGCATTACTATATGCCCAATGATCTGTATGGCCCGAATGGCATTCCCTACTTTTTTGTTGAAGCGCCAAATGGACATTTGAGTTCGGCGTATCCTATTGGCAATGCGATCGTTACGTTCCCAATTGCAGTCGTTTATTTCATTTATTTGAAGCTGGCTGCCATCATCCACACAAGTTCACTAGACGCAACTGCACTATCAATAGATATTACAAGTCGAGCTTTCCATGTATATCGTCAGCAGTTTGAAAAGCTGTCCGCTGCTATTTTAACGGCCATTGCCACTGTTATTTTTTACACCGGTATTAGACTTAAATTTAGCCGCTCTGTTGCTTTATTCTCTACCTTTATTTATGCATTCGCGACGCTCAATTGGGTCGTTAGCTCTCAAGGATTGTGGCAACATACGGTGTCGAATGTTGTTTTGGCAAGCGCGATGTTAGCGCTGTTTAAAGCCAATCGTTCAGCGAACAATCAGAAGAAACTTCTATTAGCGATCGCTGGTATTTTCTGCGGTCTTTTGCCTGGGATTCGTCCTACAGGAATCGTGTTTTCGATCGCTATTATTCTCTACTCGCTAGTCACATACAAACGGCAAACAATCTTTTTATTGATTGGATCATCATCTGCACTCTTAAATGCAGCCTGGAATGCATATTACTTTGGCTTTAGCCCCAAAAGCTTGATCGCGGGCGGATATTCTGACCTCCTCCAGGGTGGTTCCGGCTCTTATGAATTCACATTTCAGTATGTTAGAGAAGCTTTCTTTGGCCTTTTAATTAGCCCTGGTCGAGGATTTCTTCTATTCTCCCCCGTCGTGCTGTTTGCGATTCCCGGAATCCGCCGGATTTTTAGTCAGCACGTCGATCAAGATGAAAGATTGCTCAAGTTTCTGGCGATCGCCTGCCTGATTTTATTCACTCAATATTGTTTCTATATTCCCTGGTGGGGAGCCGCCACCTACGGCTCTCGGTTTTTAGTCGATACCTTGCCAGTTCTTTGTTATCTAATTGGTTATTTTCTAAAGCGTTTATTGGAGCAAAATTGGCAAAACCGTCCGCTATTTCGAATGGCGATCGCTACTCTATTTGCTATCTGTTTGACCTTTTCTACCTTTACTCAAGTCGTGGGAGCATTTAGCGATCCTTACGTCTGGGATCATGCACCGCAATTTAACCAGGTTCGTTTTTGGGATTGGCAGGACAGCCAGATTTCGAGACACGCCCAAAATTTGTGGTGGAAGATGAATAATCCCATTCCATCTCCCGTTTCTTATGCAAAGGGATTAGATGGAGTCATCGAGCAAATTAAAGATGCCAATAATCAGCCCATTTCGCATTCAATTACAGTCACGTCGTCCCAGATCTTGCAACTCAAGGCGGAGTTAAAGAATACGGGGCGATCGGAATGGTATGGCTACAAGACAGGCATTCCCAAGGGAGCCATCCGTGTCAGAGTGCGCTTTTTCGATCAGCAGGACAATCCAGTGGCCGTCTCGTTACCCAATCTCCTCCATGTTGCAGATATGACGGCTCCCGCACAAGTCACCACGGCTAGCGGTACCGTCTGCTTTCCCAAACAGCCTGGTGAATACAAAATGGTCGTTCAACTGCTGGCCGAACAAATGAGCAGCGCGTTTAAGCACTCTCCCAACGCAACCTACAACCTGCAAGCGATCGTTCATGCCAAATAAGCGATCGAATTGACACCCGGGCTTTTGTAGCTATAGCCATCTGGATTGAGACGGGGTGCAGGGGTGGAACCCCTGGCTGGGGGCAAAGCCCCCCCACTCCCTTTGGTTTTCGTTGTCCTAGCCAATGTGGCTACAGCTACTAGAAAGTGTTGCGACGCGACACTCTCCCAAAATCGGGCTGTCGAATTCACATTGGTTTAGGATGGGGGAGATACACCTGAGCAGGAGTCCTGGTAATGGGCGTGTTTGAAGACCTGAGCAAATTCCTGGAAAGTCGTCTTGAGGAATTCCTACGCAACAATCCTCACCTGGAATTACAAGCGCTGGCAGAAAAATTGCGAGAACAGGAAGAAGAAACGATACGGCTCCTGGCTGATTTGCAACGGCGCGAGAAAAAATTGCAGGATGAAATTTTAGAAACTGCTCAAGAAGTACAGCGCTGGCATGTGCGCATTGAAAAAGCAAAATCGGTTGGTCGGTTAGATCTAGCCGAACCCGCTGAAGCCAGAGAAGCCGCATTACTCAGGCAGGGCAATCAGCTTTGGGCACAAATGGAATTGACCAAACAGCGGATTGAGCAAACCAAAACCCTGCATCAGCAAATCCGCGTTAAGCGACAGGAAGTGCAGCAGCGATTGCTGGAAGTGCAACAACAGCAACAAACGGCTAAAGCCTATCAGGCTGAACAGCAATGGCAAACCACCGATTGGACTGGCTATAACTTAAAAGACCCTACCGATCCACTAGAGCAAACCTTCCGACGCTGGGAGATGGATGAAGAGTTGGATCAACTAAAGCGCAACATGAAGAAGTAAATTTCGATCGCCCACTTTTGGATGCGCACGTAAACAAATCGGGCGATCGAATTCACGTTCTACAATGAATTTAGTGCAGCCCATTACTTCACATTTGGCATGTCTCGGTCACGCATCCTGACGATTATTGTCGGTATTATCCTGACCCTGGGGTTGGTGCTGTGGCTGATTGATTCCTTAGTCCGGCTGTATTCCACGCTTTCCCTGGTTTCTCCGCTGTTTGGGAAACTAGTGCTGGGGCTGGTATTAACGCTGCTAGCAGCTCTATTGGGAGCGCTAGTTTATTACATTGTGCTGTTTTTGCGGCCCAAGCGATCGCCCGTTCTTCCACCCGCCCCAGTTGAAAAGACGGACGCTGCCGAAGAAACGCTACGAGCCGTGCGCCAGCAGGTCGATCGCATCCAGGATGAAGTCGCAAGACAGGCCCTCATCGATCGCTCTCGTGAACTGGAGGAAGCCTTTACCAGAGGAGAGCTACGGATCGTGGTGTTTGGCACAGGTTCGGCTGGCAAAACATCTATCGTGAATGCCATCATGGGCCGCATTGTGGGGCACGTCGGCGCACCGATGGGGACAACCAACGTGGGAGAAACCTACAGCTTTCGGCTTAAGGGCGTCGAGCGAGATATTTTCATTACAGACACTCCAGGCATCTTAGAAGCTGGTGTGGCAGGCACCCAGCGCGAAGTTCTAGCCCGACAGCTAGCCGCAGAGGCTGATTTGCTGCTGTTTGTGGTGGATAACGATTTGCGGCAATCCGAGTATGATCCGCTGCGCATGTTAGCGATGATTGGCAAGCGATCGCTGTTAATTTTCAACAAAACG
>DATNPS010000437.1:0-10942 GCA_036703095.1 Crinalium sp.
AGCTTGCTCTGGATGCCAGTTCAACAGTAATTAACCGCACCGAAACCATCTATCGAGAAACCAACGTGAACACTCTGGTTACTCAGGCCGTTTTGAGTGCTGGAGCCGCCGCCGGAATTGCAGCCGTAACGGGCGATCGCACCATTCCACCGCAGGATATCTTGGGCCACGCGTCATTCAATACTATGATCCAACAATTCGAGGGCCGCGATCAAATCATTCTCTACTCCATTAACCCCAATACGGATCTGGATGTGACGCTGAATGCGCCGTTGGTCTTGCAGTGAGGGGGGGAAATAGGAGTCAGGAGCCAGAAGTCAGAATAGCTCCTGACTTCTGGCTCCTGACTCCTGACTCCTGACTTCTACTAAATTCTAGTAACTATCTTCTCCTGGGACGCGATCGCCTTCTATCTCGGCATTTGCAGGAATTTGTTGGAGCGCGGCGTCGCGGATAGCCTGCCACTGACAGAACAGATCGAAGCCACTGGCATCACTCGCTTTATATTGCTGAATTGCTCGCTCCAATTCTTGGGGAGTTTGGGGGACTGGAACGGTACAGGTAAACTCTGTCATAGATAAAACCTCTATTCAGATGACTGTGACTTCAAGTCATATAGCTGTGGTCATGGGGATTAGGACGGGGTGCAGGGGTAGCTCCCTGAATGAGGGCGAAGCCCCCACATCACCTTGAGTTTAATGTCCTAACTGCCGTGGCAATAGCTATACATCCATGATTCCCAATTGTAAGCAGGCAAAAATTAAAGCAGTGCTAAACGCTACGTTTTTTACCGAAAGTTCAAGAAATTAGAGATTTTGCAATGAGGAAAGTACGGATAAAGATAGCTTTCCGTAAAACCGCCGTTTCGGCAGTTTTACGAGTTTGCTTCGATTCACCCGTTAGCGTTCCAGCCAGGCCCGCATCTTACCGGGATTTAACAAGCCGTAAGGGTCTACCATCTCTTTAAAGTGCAGCTGATCCGGATCGATCGCCTTCCGACCTCCATCCTCCAAGACATAGGTATGAGGATTGGCGATAAACGCACCATTATCTTCGTGATACTTAATAATCTCCTGGAGCCGTTCAGGCGTGCTGAACCGCACAATTTGCAACGCGGCTGGCAACACCGTACCGCCCACACGAATGAACTCCAGATGCATCATCACCTCGTCGCCAAAGTGGTGATACATGTGCTCCAGTAATTTCAGGTCGCGATCGAACGGGAACAGCGTTTGTAAATAGGTAAGGCTGGGATCTACGCTGCGAGCGTGAAGCGTCGTGTGGTTCCAGGTGTATTCAGCGATCGCCACTCCCTTGCTGGCTTCTTGAGCGCTTTTTTGATAGCAAATCGTGCCGCCAAACTGCTTCACCAATTCACCAAATAGCTCCAGGCAGGGTTCCGCCACCATCAGCAGGGCGCAATGGCTGTCCGGCGGAAGGATGTTGCGAAAGGCGGCAAAGTAATTAGGAATAGGAGCCGCGCAGATCGAAATCAGCTTTTTGATCAGGCCATCCGATTCGCCCAGCGTTTGACCAAAGCGAGCCGCCATCATGAAATCGGGAAACGTGACAATTAGCTCGGCCCAGGGGTAGGCTGGCCCCAGCGGAATTTCCAGTTCTGTAACAATGCCGTTGGTGCCATAAGCGTGATTGATCTTTTGCACCTCATCGCCCCGCAGCGTGATCACACGCGGCTGGTCTTCCATCGTCACCACCCGTACCGCATGGAGATTGCCGCGATCGCGCAACTGTCCATAGGTAATCGACCCAATGCCGCCACTACCGCCACTAATAAAGCCACCGATTGTAGCCGTGCGGTAGGTCGAAGGAGCCATGCGGATTTCCCACCCGATCTCGCGACTTTGCTTATCCAGGGCCGATAGTTTTACCCCTGGCTCCACACAGGCAACACCGGGCTTAATCCATTTGACCGCCTGCATTTTGCTCAAATCCAGAATAACGCCGCCCTCTAGCGGTACACACTGACCGTAGTTCCCCGTTCCGGCCCCTCGCACCGTCAGCGGCACCTTAAACTGAACACAGGTCGCCGCCACGCGCAACACTTCAGACTCGTCGGCAGGACGGACGACGAGATCGCCCGTCTTATCTGACAACAGCGCTTGCAGAATGGGACTGTAGGTGTAGTAATCTCGCGACAGTTTAGCCACCTGCGCCGGATCGCGGATGATCTCAATTCCCTCAATAGCCTTCGTAAACGTATCCCAGTCGAGCGATCGCGGTGTTGCAGCAGTCATCAGTGCGTCTCCATCCATAGATCATCCAGTTCGGCGTAATCGGGTAGCGTCGTATCAATCGCTTGACCGTTTCTCAACACCACCCGGTCAACCTGAGGACGAGAAAATAATTCACTATAGTAACGAGCTTTGAATAATACCAGGTCAGCCGGGAACCCAACCCCAATTCGCCCCTGAGTCGGCAAGCCCATCAAATCTGCTGGAGTCGTCGTTACAATCCGGCACCAGTCCGAGTAGGGCGTATCAAGCTGACAGATGCGAGTAGCCTGGGTGAAGACTTCCAATCCATCGTGATCGCCATAGCCGTAGAAAGGATCGCGGCAATTGTCACTCGAAACGGCGATCGGGATGCCGTAGTGCTTCAACTCATGCAGCAGCGTCATGCCTCGCCAGCGGGGCGTATGTGTCGCGAACTGGTTCCACACGGCAGGTTCAGCGTCCGCACTGCCCGACAGCGGCGGAAACGCATGGGACGCTATCTGATTGCGGTCTTGCAGAAACAGGTTGCACATCGGCAGGCTGACGATGCCAATCCCGGCCTGTTTCACCAGTTCCAGCGTTTTCATCGCTTCTGTAGGCGTCTGCACGGCAAGGCTACAGCAGTGTCCGCAGACGATTTGCCCAGTAAAGTTGTGACGCAGGGCTGCTTCTGCAACGTAGCGGAGCGTAATATCGTCTGGATCGCCGCTCTCATCGGTATGAAAATCCAGATTTAAGCCATAGGCTGCGGCTAGTTCAAAGACCCGATCCAGTTGAGCATTCAAATTCTCAGCCATTAAGACCAGGCCGCCCAATGTTCCACCCACCTCAGCCATGAGACGGGCTAGCTTCTCTCCCTCATCGGTTAAGAAAGTCTCTAGAGGAACGAGCGAAACGGCTTGCAGCGTGAGGCGATCGCTCCAGTCCTGCTTCAGCGATTTAAACACCCCAACGCTAATCTCGGCCTGCTCTCCGACTAAATCCAAATGAGTGCGAATCGCGCTGGTGCCGTGGGCATAGCTGCACTTTAGCCCAAACTCCATGCGGCGATAGACATCTTCCGCCTCCCAATATTTCTCGCGGTCGGCTTCAACCGTCACCACAGCATCCTGAAATGTGCCGCTGCGATTAGGCGATCGCCCCCAAATATGCCCCTTATCCAGATGGGTATGCAAGTCTACAAAACAGGGCCAGACCAACCCTCGTTTAAGATCGACAGCCGGGCGATCATCATTGAGATCGTCACTGGAAGGTTGTCCTGCGGGACGAATTTGAGCGATCGCCCCATCGCGAATTTCCAGGTCAACGAGCGCAACGTCCCCCGATTCAGTAGTCGGGTAATTTACGAGTAGCGGTAGGGGAACATGAGCATTCGTCAGCCAGTAATGATTTGTGTTTGGAATCATGCCACCCTCAATTAGTTTTCGCGTTTCACTGCGCTCTCATGCCAGTGCCGCAGCAGAAAGTCGGAGAGCAGGGTCAACGCCACAAAAATCGCGACACCCAGCACAGTTGTCATGAGCAATGCTGCAAACATTCTGGGAATTTGCAGGTTAAAGCTAGACATTAAAATCTGATACGCAATTCCTGATTGCGTTCCCCCGGTGCCTGCCACAAATTCTGCCACAACCGCACCGATTAAAGCCAGACCACCACTGATCCGCAGCCCTCCCAAAAAGTAGGGGAGAGCACTGGGCAAGCGCAAATACAGCAGCGTTTGCCAGCGAGACGCTCGATACAGTTGAAACAGATTGAGCAGATTATGATCGGCGCTGTTTAACCCCAGTGTCGTGTTGGACAAAATCGGGAAAAACGCCACAATCCAGGCGCAAATCACCAGCGACACAAAGGTTGAGCGATCGTCGGGAACTACCTGCCGCACCCACAGAATAATCAGAGGGGCGATCGCCACGATTGGAGTCGTCTGCAAAATCACCGCATAGGGAAAAAAGCTGCGCTCGATCCATTTGCTTTGCGTAAACAGAATAGCGACAAACAGACCAGAGGCGATCGCCACAATAAACGCGACCAGCGTGATTTTCAGCGTCACGAGCAGCGATGGAAACAGCGTTCCCCATTCTTGAAACAGCGTTTGCAGCACCAGCAGCGGCCCTGGCAGTAGGTATGGCGCAACGCCTGACAACCGCACGCCGACTTCCCAGATCACCAGAAACAGCAGCCCAACTCCCAACGGAGCCATCACATCGGGTGATACCAACCATCCCCAGCGTTTCCCCTGAGACGGTGACGGGCTTGCATCCAAACGGCGATCGGATGCGGTCGTCTCGCTGGACAATCCGTTCAGCGAACTACCACTTGGGGGCCATGAACTCTGGCTTTGATGCAGCACCGCCCACAGTTCCAGGATGAGAGCAAACAGTCTACGTAGGATCATTGAGACGTGAGATAGAAAACACAACGCAGAGAAGAAAAACAGGACATTCGAGTAACCCGGAGGAAGCGATCGCGCGCCACCTACACCGCAAAATTTATTCTGCTATCTAAAACACGGCAGTCTGGCACATTGTTCGTTGCCGCTTGCGACAGGGCGTGGGAGATATCCCGACAATATTCGTTAAACAAAGGAGCCGTGCGAAATTCTTCGGTTCGTGGATACGGCTCATCAATAGCTACGTCTGCAATCACCCGTCCGGGACGCGACGCCATCACGATCACCCGATTGGACAGATACACTGCCTCATAAATGTTGTGCGTGACGAATACCACCGTCCACTGTTTTTGGCTCCACAGCGCCAGCAGATCGCTATTCAGCTTGCCCCGCGTCATCTCATCTAGCGCCCCAAAAGGTTCGTCCATCAACAAAATTTCGGGCTTTGTGACCAGGGCGCGGGCGATCGAAACCCGCATTTTCATCCCGCCCGACAGCTCACGGGGATATGCACCCTCAAATCCTCTCAGATCGACCAGTTGCAACGTTTCAGCCACAGCCTTCTCAGACGCCGCTTTAGACATACCCGCCAGCTTTAATGGCAGTCTGACATTCTCTTTCACCGTCGCCCACGGCATCAGAGCCGATTCTTGGAACACAAAGGCCAGCTTTTTCGGCGAGCTGCTGCCCCAATAAATCGAGCCTGTGCTCATCTGCCCCAGTCCAGCAATCAGCCGCAGTACCGTACTTTTGCCGCATCCAGAGGGGCCGACCAGGCTGACAAACTGCCCTTCCCCAACCGTCAAGTTGAGATCCCGTAGCGCAACCATTCCATTGGAATACGCCTTGCTCACATCACTGAGCGTAAAGGCTGGGGCAAGACTCATCCGCAGAAACCTCCTCGGCTAAGGAAAACGATTAGAGACAGGGGAACGGTAGAATTGAGCAGAATTGAGAAGTCAGGAGTCAGGAGCTAAACGATTTTAAGAAGAGCGGTGAGCAATGCCTACCCTACCGCTTAATTCTGTCTCCTAACTTCTGTCTCCTTTTCAACCAGTATTCCCTCGTTCCTCAGCTCTTGTAAGCATCAGCGCCTTTATTCACGAATTGCAGCGTGTAGGCTTTGGTGTAGTCTGTCTCTTTCTTAAACACATTCTCTGTGGCCATGGTGTCAAAGAAGGATTTCCAGCGCTCATCGGTCATCGCCCCAATGCCTTTGGTGAGCGAGTCACCCGATTCCACAATGCCGTACTCTTTCATCTTGGCGATGCCATAGGCGATCTGCTCATCCGTCATTTCTGGATTGTCTTTCTTGATCAGTTCGTTGGCTGCGGATGAATCGCCATGCAGGTAGCTGTACCAGCCCTTGATGGATGCATCCACAAACCGCTGTACCAGATCTGGCTTAGTATCGACTAACTCACGTCGGGTTTCAATTGTGGTGGAATAGGGTTCGTAGCCAAAGTCAGCCAGCAAAAACACCACGGGCTTGAGTCCACCCTCTTTTTCGATCGCTAACGGTTCTGAGCTGAGATAGCCCTGCTGAGCCGCGTTTTTGTCGGCTAAAAAGGGGCCAGGGTTAAAGTTGTAGGGCCGTTTTTGATCATCCGTAAACCCAAATTTGGCTTTCAGGAACGGCCAGTAGGTGACGTTTGCGGCAGCTGAAATAAAGATGGGGTGTCCTTTGAGATCCGCCAGTGTTTCAACACCTGTGTCAGGATGGGCCACTAAAATTTGAGGATCTTTCTGGAAAATAGCAGCAACTGTGACTTTTGGGATGCCCTCTTCCACAGCTTTGATCGCATCGGAGCCATAGCCCATGAAGAAATCAACGGCTCCACCCATGAGCAATTGAGTACCATTCACCTGGGGGCCACCCATCTTGATGCTGACATCCAGACCGTGCTCTTTATAAATACCCGTGGCGATCGCCTGATAGAATCCACCATGCTCGGCCTGGGCAAACCAGTTGGTGCCAAAGGTCAGCTTGGTCAATTCACCGCTAGCCGATGGGCTGGCGGCAGAACTTTCAGATGCAGGGCTAGACGATTCGGCAGTGGGTTGCCCAGAAGCACAGGCACTAACCACTCCAGTACCGAGGGCGATCGCTCCATATTGAAGAAATTTGCGCCGCTTCATGCCATACAATCCGCGCATTGGATACCGCAACTGACTCATTCAAATCCTCTCTACAAGTAAAAAACCTCGGATCTGGACATTTGCCATCCTAGACGCTACTAAAAGCCGATCGAGGGAAACTGTATTTTGAGATACGTCACCCATCTGGCCCATGTTATGCGACTGGCTTAGCTTGGCGTTGCTGCACCACCCATTCAATCACCTGATGTCCTAACTGCACTCCGCTCAACCGATCGATCTCGCGGATGCCCGTCGGACTCGTGACATTGACTTCTGTTAGATATCCCCCAATGACATCAATCCCAACAAACATCAGGCCATCTCGTTTCAGGATGGGGGCCAGGTGGGCACAAATTTCGCGATCGCGATCCGTCACCTCCACCTCAGCAACGCGTCCACCCACCGCCATATTGCCGCGAAACTCGCTGCCTGTGGGAATGCGGTTCACCGCTCCGATCGGCGTTCCATCCAGCAAGATCACTCGCTTATCGCCATCCTTGGCCGCAGGCAAATAGGTCTGCACCATGACGGGATAGATATGCTGCTGGGTGCTGATTTCGATCAGGGAATTGAAGTTGCGATCGCCCGCTTCCATAAACAAAATGCCTTCGCCCCCCTTGCCGCCCAGGGGTTTGAGTACCGCTGCACCATGTCGCTCTACAAACCGTCGGATGATGTGTTTATCTTGCGTCACGATGGTTTCAGGAATGACTTCCGTGAACTGGAGGGCATACATCTTTTCATTAGCGGCTCGTAAGCCCCTCGGTGAATTGACGACCAGCGTTTTAGCCGGGTCAACGTAATCCAGGATGTAAGTGGCATAGAGGTAGGGAACGTTCACCGGGGGATCAGTCCGCATAAAGACTGCATCCATTTCCTCCAATGGCGTCAGCAACGGTTCGCCAAGGCTATACCAGGGAGATTCCGCCACCCATCGTCCATCCACAAGTTGCACCGGAGTTAGTTTCACCGAATGCAAAATGCCCCAGGCTTTTCCTGCCGCTACATTGAGCTGATGGGCTTCGGTAATCCAAACTTCATGCCCCAAGTTCTGTGTAGCTTCCATCAGCGCGACACTCGTATCATGCCCCGGATCAAGCTTTTGAATGGGGTCAATAATAAAGGCAAATTTCACGGAAATACTTCTCCAGATCGGGTGTTAAGTGAGGCTGAGACGGAGGCACTCCTAAACGTGCAGCAGAGGATCGAGCTTGCCCTGAGCATTCAGCGCATACAGGTCATCACACCCGCCGACGTGCTTATTATCAATGAAAATTTGGGGAACCGATCGCCGTCCATTTGCCCGTTGCGCCATCTTGGCACGTCCCGATTCATCCCCATCCAGGCAATATTCCGTATACTCAACCCCTTTCTTGTCCAGCAGGGCTTTGGCGCGAATGCAGAAGGGGCAGGTGCTCCAGGTATAGATTTCGACGTTAGCGCTCATAAGTCAATTATGGTTAGTTATCTTTCTTAATCTTACTGTTGACCTGGTGTTAGGTGTTGGGTGTTAGGCGTTGGGTGTTAGGGGCAATTGGGAAATTGAACCACCCAGGCAGAAACCCCTGTAGAGACGTGCGACTCGCACGTCTCCCAACAGCAATCCCAATTCAGACATTTTCATAGAAACGCGAAATCCGTGCGTCTCGCAACAGAGATCCCAATTCAGACAGGCATTTTCGTAGAAACGTGCCCCCATCTATCCTGCAATCAATAACCCATCGCCCACAATATACATTCAGGGGCGATCGTTCAGAATATAAATTCAACCCTTTGTTTTTCCGGCATTATTTTGGGACGTTTTGTTCTAAACACCTTACTGATATAGCGCTACGCAATTACGTTAGGACAAGGGGGAGTGGGGGCTTCGCCCCCAGCCAGGGGTTCCCCCCTTGCACCCCGTCCTAATCTTGGTAAGTACTGCTATACATAGGTTTTTAGACGTTCCGATGGAACGTCTCTACTGGGGGACTGGCCGATCGCACACAACCTCTCCCAACACCCAATACCCAACACCTAACACCCAAGATGCTTATTCCTAACGAAAATCTCATCACTGAAGGCATTCCCCCGATCCCCGATGAATTGGTTGCGGCAGTTAACCGATATACCGAGTTTCGGTCGGCTAGCTTAGCCAGTTGGCATCCCACAGAACGAAAGATGCTGATTTCTACCCGGTTTGGGGATACGCCACAAGTGCATGAAGTGAAATTTCCGTTAGGTAGCCGCAAGCAGATTACCTTCTTTCCAGAACGGGTATTTGGCGCAACCTATCAGCCAACGGAAGGGCAGTATTTTGTATTCGCCAAAGATACAGGCGGCAATGAATTTAGCCAAAATTATCGCTACGACTTCACCACTGGAGCCATTACCCTGCTGACAGACGGCAAATCCAAAAATAGTCGGGGTATCTGGTCAAATTCTGGCCAGCAAATGGTCTACACTTCGACCCGCCGCACCGGAGCCGACGTCGATCTTTACGTTATCGATCCCCATGTTCCAAAGTCCAATCGAATGCTGGCCGCAGTGGAGGGTGGCGGTTGGGCACCGCTGGATTGGGCACCAGACGATCGCCAAATTGTCGTTATCGAATATGTGTCGATCAACGAGAGTTATCTATGGCTGTTTAATGCCGAGTCGGGCGATCGCACCCTGCTAACCCCAAAAGATACATCCGACGAGAAAATCGCGTACCGCACCGCAACCTTTAGCAAAGATGGCAAGGGACTGTATGTCATCACCGACCGAAATTCTGAATTTCTGCGGCTCGCGTACCTGGATCTCGATACCCTTAGCTACACCTACCTGACCAGTGCGATCGCCTGGGACGTGGAAGACATTGACCTATCAGAGGATGGAACACTGCTGGCCTTTGTTACCAATGAAGATGGCACCAGCGTTTTGCACATATTGGACACTGCTACCGGACAAGAGAAACCGTTACCATCCTTACCGTTCGGTCAAATCTTCGGAATTCGGTGGCACCACAACAGCTGTGATTTAGGTTTCACCCTCATTTCGGCTCAGGCGACTGGCGATGTTTACTCTCTAGATGTCACAACGGGCGAGATCACCCGCTGGACAGAAAGCGAAACAGGCGGACTCGACACCAGTCGCTTTACGGAACCAGACCTGATTCACTGGCCCAGCTTTGACGGACGGCAGATTTCGGGCTTCCTGTATCGCCCACCTACCCAGTTCACAGGCAAACGACCCGTGATGATTAACATTCACGGTGGCCCCGAAGCGCAATTCCGCCCCTCATTTATGGGACGCAGCAACTTTTACCTCAACGACCTGGGAGTCGCGATCCTCTATCCCAATGTCCGGGGATCGTCAGGCTATGGCAAAACCTTTCTTCAGCTCGACAATGGTTATCTGCGCGAAGATTCCGTTAAAGATATCGGTGCCCTGCTCGATTGGATTGCGACTCAGCCTGATCTAGATATCGATCGCATTCTCGTAGCCGGGGGAAGCTATGGCGGATACATGTCACTGGCGGTGGCGACCTATTATGGCGATCGCATTCGGGCTTCTATCGATATCGTCGGCATTTCCAACTTCGTCACCTTCTTGGAGAAAACCGAAGGCTATCGTCGGGATCTGCGACGTGTCGAGTATGGAGACGAACGCGATCCCCAAATGCGAGAATTTCTACTCCAAATCTCGCCGCTCAACAATGCCCACAAAATTCAAAAGCCTCTGTTTGTCATTCACGGCCAAAACGATCCCCGTGTCCCGCTTAACGAAGCTGAGCAAATCGTCGCCACCGTTCGCCAAAATCAAATTCCTGTCTGGTATCTGGTCGCCAAGGACGAAGGACACGGCTTTGCCAAAAAGAAAAACACCGATTTTCTCTTCTATGCCACCGTGCGCTTCATACAGGACTACCTGCTGAACTAACACGACGTGAATTCGACGAACGGGCTTTTGGGAGAGTGACGCGACGCGCCACTCTCCCAAAAGCCCAATTTTGTGGCTGAGTCGCGTCCACAAAATCGGGCTATCGAATGCACGTTAATGGGAATTGCTGTTCTGCAAACCTACAAACGTTGGCAAACCGCGAATTGCTGTAGAAACATTAGCAATTCTCATTTTGAAACTAATGGCGGGTTTTGCGCGCCCGTCGGGCGCACCAAATCCGCCATTAGGGCCGTGGAATAGCGCCACAGGTGCGCGT
>DATNPS010000438.1:0-1901 GCA_036703095.1 Crinalium sp.
AACTCTGGATTCCACAAGGATAAGGCAGGCCAGTCATTCAGCATGTCCGTTAAAATGACTGGAGTATTGGTCGTGTAATACTGTTCTAGAAACTCTTCTTTTGAAACGTCTTTTCTGCGTTCAATCGTGCCAAAGTTTGACGACAGTTCCGACACTTTACGTTGAGTCGCTAAAACAGACTCCAGCTTACGCAATCGTTGAGCGGCCTCATGCTGTTGCTGAAACGTTGGGTCAATCTGAATGGTATGGACGGCCCTGGTAGCCAGATCGGCGTCAATGCCGTCACGAATCATGGTTTGGATTAAATTCTCATTTGGAATCTGACGCAGCTTGTTTTCAATAATCCATCCTTTCCAATCATCCGATAGTTCCGGTAGCGGTTCCTCGGCAGGTTGAACCGTTGAGGAGGGGCGATCGCCCCTCTGTAGTTCCAGTTCCAAAATTTGGACAGCCAGTTGAGCACGCTCAAATTCAGACAGTTGATTGCTTTCCAGCGCGGTTTCTAGCATGTGCATGGCATGGTCAATGAGATGTCGAAACCTGGGTGACTGAGCGATCGCTTCCCCATCCCCGTTGGTTGATAACAGCTTCTCGATTGACATAGTTTGAGCCTATCTGAATTAAGCAATACTCAATTTTTTAACAAACTCTTGGAGATTGTCACTACCCATCACTTCAATCCGAGGTAATGCTAACAGGGAGTCTTGCAATTTGCTGTGGCCTGACCGACAGGAGAATCCAGACGTGTAACCACAGGCTCCGATTAGATGTTCAACAACCGGATCAAAATCGCCGTATGGATAGGCAAAGGCGTGGATGGATGTGCCGAGTTCTTGTTGGAGAATGGTACGCGATCGCGCACCTTCTTGAACCATGTCCGCAACGGAAAGTGAGGTTAGGGGTCGATGAGTGGCTGAATGGGAACCAAACTGAATGCCCTCAGCCTGTAATTGACGAATGTGATCCCAGTTCATCAAGGGCAGTTCTTCTCCATACGCTGTATCCCAACCGTTAGAACGGCCTACCTGATCAGCAACCAGAAAGACGAGCGCCGAGAAGCCATATTGCTTGAGTAACGGCTGAGCATACGTAAAGAAATCGAGGAAGCCATCATCAAAGGTCAGCAGGATTGCTCGTCCCGGCAGAGCCGTTTTGTTCAGCATGGCGTGGCACCAGGTATCGACGCTAACGCTGTAGTACCCGGCATCCCGTAGATAGCGCAACTGGTCTTCAAATGCCTCTGGCGTGATGCGCCACCGATTTAGCTCGGATACTCCGGTAGGGGCAACCCGGTGATACATCAAGATGGGGAGGCGATCGGTTCGAATGGGCTCAGGAGACACATACTGAGCCGGTTTGCCACCTTGCCAGAGTGCATGGGCTGCTACTTCGGGTGGTAGGGGTGCGGGCTGCTGACTGAGCTTCGTAATCTGCGGCTTTGGGTTCGACCACCACAGCGTTTTAGTAGGTTTGCGTTGAAATAGTTGAATACGATAGAGCGGCGTCCAGATCTCTTTTGCTAACCGCAGAGACGGCAGACTGGCAAAGGTATCACCGATAGTTTTGGCTCCAAATGGAACATCCCAGTCAAATCCAGCGCGATCGGGTTCATCCACAACAACATGGGCATGAGCCATTAACAAATGGCCTCCCGGAACTAAGGCATCTGCCATCTTTTGCGCGATCGCCTCCAGATCAGTGCGATCGCCCATGTAATAGAGCACTTCGCTACAAACAATTAGATCAAATGTTCCGGGTAAGGTATCTTTAACGAGATCAAGCTGCTGAAACTGAATGTGATTGAAGTTGGAACAGCGTTCGGCAGTGCGATCGAGTGCGATTTGGGAAATGTCGGCTACTAAAAGGCGATCGACGTGGGGGGCTAACTGTACCGTAAAGTG
>DATNPS010000440.1:0-8710 GCA_036703095.1 Crinalium sp.
ACAACTGCTAATCCAAATCAATGGAGCTTATCTTTGATTGTCTATCACATCTTGTAGCCAGAATGCCAAACCTGGGTTTTGGCAATGACATAAACGCTGGTTGAGAGCACCTGGGGGGAAAGTGACTCGTTGGAGCGTCTAATCGACTACAGTACTTGCTGACCCAAACGAAGTTAACTAACCTTATTATTGCTAGTTTTCCCCCCCTTGGGGTACGTATTAACGACTGAATTCCCTGCGTTGTTTACACATTTTCCTATGCAATATCGACGGTTTGGGCGTACTGAGTTGGCCATGCCTGTGTTTTCCTGCGGCGGGATGCGCTATCAATACAAATGGCAGGATGTCCCAGAATCAGATATCCCCAACAATAATCAAGACAATCTGGAGGCAACGATCCGTCGGGCTTTTGAGTTGGGCATCAATCACATTGAAACAGCACGCGGCTATGGCACTTCAGAAATGCAGTTGGGGCGAATTTTGCCGACGCTTCCCCGCGAGAAGATTATTGTCCAGACTAAGGTAGCGCCAGATCCAGACCCTAAAGCGTTTCTACGCACGTTTGACACATCAATGGCCTATCTCAAACTGGACTACGTAGATCTACTGGCTTTACATGGGGTTAACACGTTTGAATTGCTGGAGTATAGCCTGCGGCCTGGAGGCTGCCTGGAGGTGGCCCAAACGCTGAAAGCGCAAGGCAAGGTCAGGTTCATTGGCCTATCAACCCACGGCCCACTGGACATGATTATGCAGGCGATCGCCACTAACCAGTTCGATTACATTAACTTGCACTGGTATTACATCAACCAAGCGAATTGGCCTGCGATCGCTGCTGCCCAGGAGCGCGATATGGGAGTTTTCATCATCAGCCCTTCCAATAAAGGTGGGATGCTGTATGAACCGTCTCAAATGCTGGTGGATCTATGTGCACCACTCAGCCCAATGGTGTTCAACGATCTGTTTTGTCTCAGCCATTCACAGGTGCATACGCTGAGTATCGGTGCAGCCCGTCCTGGCGACTTTGATGAACATCTGAAAACGCTGGAGCTATTGGATCAGGCATCAGATGTTTTGCCCCCCATTATTGAACGGCTGGAGCGAGCGGCGATCGAGAAACTGGGCGAAGATTGGTTCAAAACCTGGCATGTTGGCTTACCGACATTTAAGGAGACGCCTGGAGAAGTCAATATTCCGGCGATTTTGTGGCTGCGGAATTTGGCGATCGCCTATGACATGGTGGAGTTTGGCAAGATGCGCTACAACCTGCTGGGCAATGCCGACCACTGGTTTCCTGGCAATCGGGCCGATCAGGTGCATGGGTTAGATCTCCGGCCATGTTTGGCCCAAAGTCCTCATGCAGATAAAATTCCTGAACTCTTAGTAGATGCGCATCAGCGATTGGGTGGTCAGGAGGTGAAACGGTTGTCACAATCATAGGAGATTCAGGGAGATTCAGGTTGCTGAGTTAAAGCCCTTTCTGGGGGCTGGCCCCCAGACCCCCATTGGGGAGCGAGCGGCGCTCCCCAAACCCCTTCCGCAAGGTGTTCATAATGAGTTGCATAGAGCGCTTCGCATTGCCTCCGATGCGGGTGTTTACATGTCGCAAGAGTGCCTACAAAATCGTCGCTAACTCCTTCAGGTAAACCCGCTGGAAGGGTTCAGATGCGCCGAGGCGATACTGTTCCATTAAGCCCTGACGACGAATTGAGATGTTATCGCCCTCTTTAATGACGATTGTCGAGGTGTCAAACACGTCTCGCGCCAAGACCATCTCCGTTTCGGTAGGGTTATTGAGCACCACGATATTGCTGCCGTAATAAAACATGCCTTCTCGATCGAGTACGTTTTCGGCATATTCAGCAATCAGCAAATC
This sequence comes from Crinalium sp., assembly GCA_036703095.1. Lineage (GTDB taxonomy): Bacteria > Cyanobacteriota > Cyanobacteriia > Elainellales > Elainellaceae > DATNPS01. The sequence goes on from DATNPS010000440.1 coordinate 1,877, forward strand.
GAGTTTTGGATTGCGCAACAGGTTTTGAATATTCGTGTTGTAGTCGCGATGCAGCACCTTTTCAGCCCGATTCACAAATACACCATCACGGCAAACAGCACCAATTGTCCAGTTTGGATGCTGGAAAAGAATGTGATCGATCGTGTCTTGTAATTCAGACACCGATACCCGGTTGAAGGTGACAATCGGGATGCGGCTGGTGGTTCCAGATTCAAAGAAGGTGTTGAGGATATGAGATGGAACGTCGATACTGTCGCCCACCGACGGCTTCAGGTGCATGTAAACGCCAGGAGCAGCATTGATTTCGAGAATGCCAAACTCTCCATCCTTCCAGGAGCGGCTGAGGTCACGGGAGATGACGTCGATACCCAGACAAACCAGCCGAAAATGTTGAGCCACATCCTGCGCCAAAATAATATTATCGGGATGGACGCGCTGAGTCGCGTCGATGCTTTGGCCGCCTGCCGAGAGGTTAGCCACTTTGCGCAGATAAACGGTGCGATCGCGCTCCAACACACTATCCAGCGATAATCCCTGTTCATCTAGATAACGCTCCATCGCGTCATCGATTTTAATCTTGCCCAACGGTGAGGTTGGAGTATCCGTGCGAGCTGGGGTACGATTTTCTCGCTCGATCAACTCGTCGATTGTGGAGTTGCCATCTCCCACTACTGAAGCCGCACGACGTTCGGTAGCCGCAACAAACTTGCCATTCACACACAGCAGCCGATAATCTGCCCCAGAGATGCTGCGCTCGATAATGATACGAATCGGTTCATCAACGGCGATCGCCCGCATGGCTCGATCAAAGGCCGCCTCTAGCTCATCGGCATCCTGCACATCTGCCGTAACGCCAATTCCTTTGTGGCCAACAACAGGTTTAACCGCGACCGGATAGCCGATTCGTCGCGCTACGGAAATGGCTTCATCCAGCGAAACCACAATTTCGCCCTGGGGAACAGGAAACCCAAGCGTACCCAAGAACGCTTTGCAGTCATCCTTCCGCGTTGTGAAATCAGAGTCGAGATGGCTATCCCCATCAAATGTAGTGGCAACCCCGCGCACCTGCTTTTTGCCATAGCCGTATTGCATCAACCCTTCGTCCCACAAATAGAAGGAGGGAATGCCCTTTTCATAAGCCGTTCGCAGCAGCGCATATACTGTCGGGCCACCATATACCGACTGTCGAAACGCACTCTGCATCACTTCAATCTGGTCATTCAGATTAAAGGACTGACCTTTCGTAATCGCCTCAAACCAATCCCAAACGCAATACACAACGGCTCTGCTGGTGCGGGCATGGAGCGACTGAATAGCAACTTTAGCTTTGCCATTCAACTCTTTTAGCGTCCAGCGATAGAGATGCAAATCCATATCCAGTTTGCTCACTTCGGCAGCCGTGCAAGCAAACAGATGTGCATAGGAATCGTAGGACTGGTCTCGCAACTGGGGATAGCGATCGCCAATCACGGCCACGTAATCATCAAGCGCTAGGGGAGCCGTGTAATCAGTCAACGTAACGTCAAAGACGAATGCTCCTGCATCCAAATATGGATTTGGCCCGTCATAGTGCTTGCAGTCAAAGATATCGAATGCATCCGTTCGTCTGGCATTGATGCTAGATGCGATTGAGCTAGATTCCAGAACCATAAGAAGATGCTGCTGATTTACGTCCAGCCTGAGCTTAACGCGATCGCTCGTGGGCTTACTTCTACCGAAGGGTAAGCAGAGGGCTAAGGCAGAAGGAAGATGGCAAGAGTGGATGAGGATGGTGTTGGGTGTTGGGGATGGGGAGGATGGGGAAGGTGAGGGAGATGGGGAAGTGGATTACATCTCCCCCATCTCCCCCATCTCCCCCATCTCCCCCATCTCCCCCATCTCCCCTATCTCCTTGTCCTCCTTGTCTCCCTTATCTCCCCTTTCTCCTAACTCCTGACTCCTGACTCCTGACTCCTGCCCCCTCTGTATTCTGAGCTACAACTTTTGAACGGTGAAAGCATGACGTAGATCTTATATAAATGAACATACGCTAGTTAAGGAGAGAGACCTATGAATAGGCAAAAAACTAGTATTCAAGAGGAGGTTCATCGGCTGGCTGAGAAGGCATTTCACCAGAAGCTAATATCGGGTTATGGTGAAGGCGAACACAGCTATGAATATCAAATTGTTTACCAAGGAAAACCACGACATTTTAGTTTGGAATATGCACGAGCATTTTTGAAAAGTCTGATTTTATTTAACACATTGAAAGAACACACAGCTTCATAAGACAGTTAAGATTCACAATTAAACAAAACCCAGTTTTGAGGGCAGACGTGCGGCGATGTCGTAGGTCTGCCCTCAAAAATTAGGCTCTGTGGTAGTATGGGCATCGATTTGGACAGGATGCAAGGGTTCTAACGTAATTGCATTGTGCTATTTTCTGCAATCCTAAAATAGGAAGTGCTGTGGAAAGATCTTGATAGCTTTTAACCGTCTGTGAATGTGCATTCTGCGATCGCCCCTCATCTCCTCATTCTGATTGGCTTACCGGGCAGCGGCAAATCCACTTTGGCGACACATCTTTCTACTGCAAATCCAGCCCGATTATTAATTTCAACCGACACCATCCGCGCAAAACTGTTTGGCGATGAAGCCACTCAAGGCCCCTGGCCCCTCATCTGGGCAGAACTCCAGCAACAGTTCCAGACGACGGCTGTTCAAATTCTGCATGGAGCAGCTCAGGACGCGATTTACGATGCCACGAATGTAGTGCGGAAGCAACGACGACAGGTGATGGCTTTGGCTCGCTCCTGCGGCTTTAAGAATCTAGCGGGAGTATGGCTGGACGTACCGTTAGAAATCTGTTTGGAGCGAAACCAGAAGCGCGATCGCCAAGTCCCGACATCCGTCATTCACCACATGCACCGCTGTTTAAGGGGTGCCCCCCCTAGCCTCCAGGAGGATTTTCAGTCTCTAATTCACTACACGCATTTTGAGGAAGGGATGTAAGGGTGTAGGGGTGTGGGGTGTGGGGAAAGATGAAGGGGATGGGGAAGGTGGGGAGGATGGGGAAGCATCTCTCTACTTCCTTATCTCCCCCATCTTCCCTATCCCCCCTATCCCCCTTGTCCTCCTTGTCCCCCACCCCTCTCCCCCACCCCACACCCAAGTTCGGCAATCCCCCACGTGCGATCGCCCGCAACTCGGACAATAATAAAAATAAGAGTAGGGAAATTGCGCCTTTCCTTTCGCAAAGAACCGAACCGATATTTCCCATAAACCCTGGTAGCTTAGATTCATAACCCTACGAGGAGATGGCTTGATGGCTGCGACCGACTTCAAAGATTACTATGCTGTGTTAGGCGTGAGTAAAACTGCTAGCGCGGATGAGATTAAACAGGCATTCCGGCGGTTAGCTCGCAAATATCACCCCGATATGAATCCGGGTGATAAAGCCGCAGAAGCCAAATTCAAAGAAGTCAACGAAGCTTACGAAGTTCTCTCTGACGTTGATAAGCGTAAGAAGTACGACCAGTTTGGTCAGTACTGGAAGCAGGCTGGCAGTTGGGCACCCGGCGGCGCATCACCCGACATGAACGGGTTTGACTTCAGCCAGTACGGTAGCTTCGACGAATTTATCAACGAATTGCTGGGTCGCTTTGGCAATGGAGCAGGTGCTCCGGGCGGCAGACAGCGCGCCTATAGCTATCGCCCAGGCGCGACAGCAGGCCCAGGTGGGCCAGGTGGATTTGGCGGTTTTAACGACTTTGGCGGATTTGACAACCAACCGGGCAGCACCGGGCTGGATCTAGAATCCACCCTTACCCTCAGCTTTGCCGAAGCGTTTCATGGCGTACAGCAGCGTCTTAGCGTCGGTAGTGAAGTGATCACCGTTCGCATTCCCCCTGGTGCAAAACCGGGTAGCCGCATTCGAGTTAAAGGCAAAGGGCAAGCGACCCCTTACAACCAGCAGCGCGGCGACTTATATCTCAAGATTGAACTAAAACCTCATGCCTTCTTCCAATTTGAGGGAGACAATCTGGTTTGCGAAGTTCCGATCGCCCCTGATGAAGCAGTTTTAGGTGCTGCCATCGATGTTCCAACCCCAGACGGCAGAGTGACCATGAATATTCCAGCCGGAATTCGGTCGGGTCAAAGTTTGCGGCTGCGGGGCAAAGGATGGCCCAAGAAGGATGGCCGAGGGGATCAACTGGTACGGGTGGTGATTGTGCCCCCTAAAGACTTGACGCCAACCGAACGCGAATATTACGAAAAAATTCGAGCCGCTCGCAGTTCCGATCCCCGTAGCAGTCTTAGCTATGTAGCGCTTTAATTGTGAATTTATCATGCCTAATTCCTGGCATGAATTTGGGGTCTTAATTTAACGGGAATTCGATAGCGCCAATTCAGCCGCGCGACGCGCGGCTGAATTGGCACAAAAACTTGCCCCGCGCGTCGCGCGAGGCAAGTTTTTGCGCGTTCGTCGAATTCACGTTAATTTGTACTCTTTAACCTTAAATTCGCCACAAAAAACTTTATACTGCATCGCGTTCAATCGTCCGGATTGAAGATCCAGTAGGCTGAGTATGTAAGGGAACTCAGGCACCGATTCAGGCGTCTAGTTTAGATTACGGTTTTGGGACGAGGTGATTAAATCATCACGACTGATGTGTTTCCCGGCGATCGCTCCCCCCATTAATCCCTCTACCCTCCAACATAAGCCCCTTGGAGTGTTGCATCATGAAAACACAGTTAAGCCCCCAAACGGCAAACAGCATCGAGCAAATAGCCGATCGCATTGTTGCCTCAGGTCGCATTACCCGTGCCGACGAACGGTTTTTCCTCCGCGCTGCCCTGTCTGAAACACCGTTAGGCGAAGCGGAGATGAGTCAAATTAACCGAGTCTTGCATCGTCTGCAAATGGGATTGCTAAAAGTAATTGATTAACGTGAGTCTCCAACAAGGAGGTAGCAGTGCGCTGCACTACTACCTCCCTTGAGAAAACGCAAAGAAAACACGTTTTCTGAGGAATTCGATGAACGGGCTTTTGGAGGTGTCGCTCGACACCTCCAAAAGCCCAATTTTGCGTGCGCGACACGCACGCAAAATCGGGATATTAAATTCACGCTCACCATTTAGCGCAAACCGTATTGCTTTACCAACCCACAATAACCTTCCAGAGCAGTGACCCGATCGCCGCTGTAGCAATATGTTGAGGCAACAGGCTCAGGAAGGGCTGGTGGGAAATTTTTTGCGTCAAAAAGATGCTCAGCCAGACCGAAACGATCAGCGTGACGCCTTGAAGAAACGCGATGATGACGGGATCGGCGACGACAAACGGCATCCCAGCACCGCTAAAGCCGAAGGTGGCCACCGTTACGGGAATTACTCGTCCTGCTTCACTTAATCCCAGACGCGTATAGTGAGCCAAACTGCCACCCAGCACCAGTGGTAAATAGCCATACGCTAACTCCACAAAGGGACGAGGTTTAAGCTGACGGTTTAGCAGTTGAATCAGGGCATGAGCGAAGAGGGCGATCGCCCCCGGCACCAGCAACGCCAAAACAGATAACCCGGCATGAATGCCAAACTGCTCAAGGTTCAACGGCCAGCCAAGCTGAGCGCTAATTTCTGGCAAACGGTGCAGAAAAATCGCCCCAAAGAGTAAAAACAGCAGACAAACTTCGTAATAAGTTGGAGTGTGCGTTGTCCACAGTTCAATGCCAGGAGGCCGAAGATTTAGCTCCACCGAGCGATGAGGACAAGCTTTCAGGCAGGTCATACACAGCACGCAATCCCGATTGTCCTGAAGCTGAGCCGGATGAGAATAGACCGGACATCCCCCCGTTTCCATTCCTTCACCCTTTTGGGGGCCACCCTTATAGCATTGATACGTCGTGCAGGTCGCCGAACAAATTCCCTGCTGTGCCCGTAACTCAATCATGGACAGTTTGGCAAACATACCGTTCATCCCGCCGATCGGACAGAGATAACGACACCAAAACCGACGTTCAAACAGCAGTGAAAAGATCACCGCTCCAGCCGTAATGAGTAGCAGCAAACAGCCTGACAGGTAGGCGACATTCTCCAGATTCCACAATTCCTCCCACAGCAGAATCAGAGTAAACAAACCAAACACAAACCATCCCCCAAAATGCTCGGCCTGCACGCGCGACCAGGGCAACAGCTTACGGGGAAACAGTTTAAGCGAGATGGTTTGCGCCAGTTCTCCATAAATCATGAAGGGACAGACCGCACACCAAACCCGTCCGACAAAGGGAAATCCGATCAGCACCAGCGGCCACCACCAGGCCCAAAACAGGTTTAATGCAATATTTTGGTCGCGCGATTGTGGGCCGAGAAAAGCGATCGCCACAATCACCGCAAACAGCACCAGCGTCACGCCATAGTTAATCCGATCGGGCCACCAGGGACTTCGTAAAAATTGACGCAAGGCAGGATAGGCATTCAACAAATTCACGCGAAAACGCCTTTCCTTACGGCTGGCCGACCAGAACACTTCCTCGGTCAGCACGGCTGCCTGATTTGACTGAATAATCGCCCGCTCCACCAGGCTTTCCAGTTCCGACAAGTTGCCGGGAAAGTCATACCCCTGCAACCGCCGAATCGCTTCCGGCGCTACCGTAGGCCGCTTTAACCCGCGACTGCCGCAATACAGATTGATGTAATACTTCACCTGCGCCTCAATATCGGCCTTTCGTACCCGCAACGGTGGCACTTTGATGGAATGCCCCACTGCTTTGCAGTCCAGGTCGGGCAAGACGCGTTCAGACGTCATGATGATTCGAGCTTGCGATCGCTTTGCCTCAGGCTCCGCTTCTCCGTCTCGAA
>DATNPS010000449.1:0-8719 GCA_036703095.1 Crinalium sp.
ACAACTGAGCCGGGTCTAATGCCGTAGCGATCGTCTCCAAGAGTCGGGGCAGGCTCTCCACCTCATTGTAAACGGGCACGATCACCGACAGATCGGGCTGAAGCGCAGATGACGTTGGAGATTTAGACGCCTGGGTTAGAGAAGATGCGTTCATGGTGAGTGTACTACCGGAGGGGAGGAACAGTGAGAAGAGAGGAGTCAGGAGTTAGAAGGGGAGGATAGGAGTCAGGAGTCAGGAGTCAGGAGTCAGAAGGGAAGGCAGTTGGTAATTAACGGTTGATTTTGTAACTGTAGAGTGTAGTCAGGCATATCTGATATGGGAGAGGGCACGTCTAATCCCTGAGGATGTAGCTAGCGACTAAAGTCGTGGCTCTCAGACGAAGTCCGCAGAGGCAAACTGGAGCTTTGAGATTTGCGATCGCAGATCTGGTTTGCGTAGGAACTCTCCTGACTCCTGACTCCTGACTCCTGACTCCTGATTCCTTCTTCCATCCTCTCCCTACCTATACCCGATGCTCATACATCCACACAATCCCTGCGCCGATCGTTTCTGCTAGAACGCTGATCAGGCGATAGAGGGCGACTACGCTCAGCAGCAGCGCTGTGGCGAAGTGGTCATCCAGCAGGGCTAACGCTGTGACTTCGAACACACCGACTCCTCCTGGCGCACCGGGAACCACCAGGCCCAACAGCCAGGCGAAGCTAAACGCCCCGATCAGCAGCGGAATTTGCTGCCAGTCAAACGTGGATAAGGCCAGCAGCGTGAACAGAAACCCGATTCCGCGTAGTGCGACGAAACCCAGTTCACCCAGTAGCGGCACGATGGGATAGCGCTGAAGCTGAACGGCATCAATTTCAGCCGTATCCTGGTTCTTTTGCTTGGCCCGACTCAGTTTGTGAATGATGGGGTTAAGCACACGGGGATGAACGGCCAGCAGCACGATCGCCAGACTGCCCAGTTTTAACAGCCAGTTGTCTAACTGATTGCCAACCAGCGTAATCATCAGAGCCGATGCGGCCATCAGCAGTGGTTCCAGGACGACGCTCAGCGTCGCGGCTCCCAGCGGAATGCCGATGGATTTGGCGGCCATCACCCGTCCATAAAAGTGCCAAACGTTGCCGGGGAGATATTTGGCCAGGTTGGTCTTCAGATACACCCGCAAACTCCAGCCGCCGCTGACCGACTGGTTAAACAGTTTGAGAATCCAGCCCCAAACCCAGCCTGACCAGGTGTGAGCCAGTAAGGTGATAGCGAGGGCGATCGCCAGATATCCCCACCCCTGAGCCGTTAACCGAATAGCTCCCACCTCTTGCCAGTGTTTTTTGAGCGTGGCGGCTAAAAAGAATAGGGTTCCGCCCAAAATGGCCCAGCGCAGGTAAGGTTTCAGGCGTGCTAAAAGCTGTTTCACGATAGTTATTCAGTCTGGGTTGGGGGATAGGAGGCCGTTGTTTAAGATCGTGGATTTAATAAAACCCGAAACTACTTTGGAACGTTAGCAGTGCCGAACGTTCCAAAATTAAAAATTTGGTTTTAATTTATCCAGGCTCCTTGAGAACGACAAACGGTTGGGCGATCGCCTAGGGCTTCAGAATTTTACTTAATCATGCCGAAGTTCTGATAGGGCGAGTAGGGCTACTGCATCAAATTTGTATAAAGTTTTGAATCTATAGCGAAGACAAATTTTTTCCATGAGTGGATTAGCCGCATTAAGATTGGGAGGGCTTTATCTCTGTCACTGGCTCCATGACCTATTGCCTTGGCATCATTACGCGTTACGGACTCGTTTTGGCGGCAGATTCCCGCACAAACGCTGGTGTTGATCACATCTCCACCTATCAAAAGCTATTTGACTTTTCAAAACCCGGAGAGCGCACAGTTTTACTCTGCACCTCTGGTAATTTGTCGATCACTCAGTCCGTGCTTCATGCGCTGCGGCACGACTTAAAGCAAGAAGGCGATAACTTGCACAGCCTCCCCAGCCTGTATGAGATCGCCCGCTATATCGGCAGCAAAATTCGTGATATCCAGCAGCAAGACCGCCCCTGGCTAGAGCGAGAAAAGATTGACTTTAACTGCAACTGTATTTTGGGCGGACAGATTCAGGGACAACAACCTGAGCTTTATCTGATTTACAGTCAGGGCAATTGCATTCAGGCGACGGTAGAAACGCCATTCCTGCAAATTGGGGAAACCAAGTATGGTAAGCCAATTCTCGATCGCACCCTGAGCTTTGACACCACGTTAGAAGATGCGGCCAAAAGTGCTCTCCTGTCGATTGATTCCACGATGAAGTCAAATATTTCGGTTGGCCCACCGATTAATCTGGTGATGTATGAAACTGATACATTTGTGATTCGGCATCAACTTCAGCTCCGGTTGGGCGATCCGTATCTGGCTGAGATTCGAAGGCTCTGGGAAATTTCTCTGAAGCAAGCATTTGAGCGAATGCCCGATGTGAACTGGAAACACGGATCAGATGATTCGGGAGAGAATATTTATACGGATTAGGATTGCATCACCCCATTAAATTACAAAATCCCAAAGGGCGTGTGCCGCGACCTTTGGGATTTTAATGATGTCTACTGCGGTTTCATTTCCTGGGTCTAAACATGGCAACCCCCAATCCTCGTGTGACTGTCTGGCGTCGCGTTTGGCTATCGTTGCTGGGGCGCACCCACTCCAGTTTCAAACTCCTGAAGCGGCAGTCCAGCCGCGTTCTGGTGCTGTTCTTGGCCACGCTGTTTTGTGCGATCGCCACTCCCACCATCGCTACTACTTCCGCGATCCCCAGCCCGACTGTGAGCCAAGCCCAAACACCAGTGGATCTCGTGCAGCAGGGCAAAGCCGACTACGAAGCCGGACAGTATGCCGAAGCGGCGCGATCGCTCCAGCAAGCAAGCCAGTCTTATCGGGAACAGGGAGATGCAGTTGGAGAGGCGATCGCCCAAAGTAATCTCTCGCTTGTCTATCAGCAGTTGGGCCAGTGGGATGAAGCGGCTCAGGCAATTCAGACCAGCTTGAATCTGCTGCAAACGCATCATGAACAGGGCGATCGCTCCATCCTGGCGCAAGCGTTGGACATTCAGGGCCGATTGCAGTTGAACCGAGGACAGGCCGAAGATGCGCTGACCACCTGGGAAACGGCTACCAACCTGTATGACGATCTGGGCGAATCGCAAAACGCACTGCGCAGCCGGATTAATCAAACCGAAGCCATGCAAGCGTTGGGGCTTTATCGTCGGGCGATCGATACGCTCACCCAACTCACTCAAACCATTCAAGGCCAACCCGATTCCCTCGTTCAAGCGTCTGCGCTGCGGAGCCTGGGAGATGCCTTGCGCGTTTCAGGCGATCTGGAACAATCGCGCACAGTGCTGCAAAAAAGTCTGGAGATGGCTCAACATCTGGGGGCGACAGAGGCGATCGCCGCCGCTCAATTCCTCTTAGGCAATACCGCTCACGACCAGGGCGATAATCCCGCCGCCTTAGCCTTCTACCAGCAAGTATCCACCTCCGGTTCTCCCAGCATCCAGACACAAGCCCAACTGAATCGGCTGCGCATCTTCACCGAAACAGGACAGCTCGCCGCCGCCCAGGCGCTATGGCCCCAAATCACCGCCCAGCTCGATCGCCTTCCCCCTAGCCGCACCGCTATCTACGCCCGCATCAACTTCGCCCAAAGCCTCATTCGCTGGAACCGCCCCACACCCCACACCCCACACTCCATACCCCACACCTCCTTAATCACTCAACAACTCTCCATCGCTATCCAGCAAGCTCAAGCCCTTGGCGATCAGCGAGCCAAGTCCTTTGCGTTAGGGAATTTAGGAGAACTATACGAACAGTCTCAGCAGTGGTCTGAGGCCGAGCAGTTAACCCAGCAGGCGATGAACCTGGCGCAACAGGTGAATGCCTCTGACATGACGTATCTGTGGAGCTGGCAGTTAGGCCGCATCTTTAAAGGGCAGGGGGAACGGGAAAAGGCGATCGCTTCCTATACGGATGCTGTAACCACACTGCAATCATTGCGGAAAGATTTGGTCGCGGTGAATGCAGACGTGCAATATTCATTTCGTGAAAGCGTAGAACCCATTCACCGGGAACTGGTGTCACTGCTGCTCGATACAAGCAATGGCGCTGAACCGACTCAGGAAACGCTAGAGCAAGCCCGAAAGACAATCGAATCGTTGCAATTAGCGGAGTTAGACAATTTCTTTCGAGAAGCGTGCCTGAATGCGCGTCCGGTGCAAATTGATCAGGTGGATCGGCGGGCTGCGGTGATTTATCCCATTATTTTGCCCGATCGCCTGGAGGTAATTCTCAGTCTGCCGCAAGCCGCTTCAGATCAGGGATCGCAAACGGTACTGCGACATTACGCCACGCCTAACCTGACTCCAGCCGATGTGAGAACAACGGTTGAAATGCTGTTTCAGTTTCTCACCAGCCGAGCATCAAATCGCCGCGTCTTGCCAGTGGCGCAACAGATGTATGACTGGCTGATTCGTCCGGCAGAAGCGGAGTTGGCCAGCAGTGGCGTTAAGACATTGGTGTTTGTACTGGATGGAGTGCTGCGAAATGTGCCGATGTCTGTATTGCACAACGGCCAGGAATATTTGCTGGAGCGATACAGCATTGCGCTCACCCCCAGTCTGCAACTGCTAGAATCTCAACCGATTCAACAGCAGCAATTGAGTGTGTTGATGGCCGGATTAACGGAAGGACGACAGGGATTTACAGCGTTGCCCAACGTAACTACCGAGTTTCAAAAAATTCAGCGCGAGATTCCCAGTCAGGTTTTGCTGAATCAGCAGTTCACCAATACGGCGATTCAATCTGCGATCAATTCAGTACCTTATCCCGTAGTACATCTGGCAACGCACGGTGAGTTTAGTTCGCGCCTGGAAGACACGTTCATCCTGACCTGGGATGGCCGAATTACGATTAATCAACTCAATAGTTTGTTGCAGGCTACCGACATTACGCGTCGTCGCCCAATTGAGCTACTGGTGTTGAGTGCCTGTCAAACCGCAGAAGGAGACGATCGCGCTGCATTGGGGCTGGCAGGTGTAGCCGTTCGAGCCGGAGCGCGCAGCACATTGGCAACGCTGTGGTCGGTCAGCGATGAGGCTACCCCTATCTTGATGGAGCGGTTTTATCAAGCGCTGAGTAGCGGCAAAGTAACCAAGGCAGAAGCCTTGCAGCAAGCGCAGCTATCGCTATTACGCGATCCGCAGTATGCACGACCGTTTTTCTGGAGTCCGTTTGTGCTGGTTGGAAACTGGCTCTAACTGGTTGGAAACTGGCTCTAAATAGACGTGAATTCGATAGCGCCATTTCAGCCGTGCGTCGCGTGGTTGAAATGGTACAAAAACGTAGCCTGCGCGACGCGCGGGATACGTTTTTGCGCATTCGTCGAATTCACGTTAAATAGGATGGCAACGAGCTTCACATTTTTGAGTTGCAGTCTCCGTTATCTTTCGGTGATTCCATTTCTTCAATTTTTGCCATGTGTGCCCTCTGCCAGTTTTCGGACGGTTTCAAGGGTGTCAATTTCTTCGGCAGGTTTGTCGTCGCGGATGCGTAAAATTCGGGGAAAGCGCAGGGCAAATCCGCTTTTATGTCGCTTCGAGATTTGCACGCGATCGAACGTTATTTCCAGCACAATCTTGGGTTCTACGAGACGAATTTTGCCGTGCGCGAATTCTTGAATGGTGTGTTGGCGAAACCAATCCGATAGTTCTGCGATCTCAATATCGGTGAGACCCGAGTAGGCTTTGCCGACATTCAATAGCGTTGGATCGGTTTCACTGGCGCGAACGGCAAATGTGTAATCTGAAAGTACTTGATGTCGGCGTCCGTTACCAACTTCTGCTGCGGTTACAACAACATCCAGTGTTGCTAACGCTCGCTTAATTTTAAGCCATTCTTTTCCTCGTCGCCCCGGTTTGTAAGTCGAGTTGGGGTCTTTGATCATTAGCCCTTCATTGCCGCGATCGCGTGCGGCTAAAAACTCAGCGTCGATCGCTTCTACATCTTGAAACCACTGCGTTACTGCACGTTTGAGCGTTGTCTCTTGTAAGTTAAGCGACTCTAAAATCTGACGACGCACGGCAAACGGTTCGTTAATCAAAACTCGTCCATTGTGATACAGCACATCATACGCAACAAACGCCACCGGAATCGATCGCAATACGTCATCTGATAACGTCTTACGTCCCAGTCGCTTTTGCAATTCTTGAAACGGCAGAATTTGATCCCCTTGAATGGGCACAATCTCACCATCCAGCACTAATCCTGTGGTTTGGCGATCGCCCTCGGTCATTTGCGGGATCTGAGCGATCGGAACGACCAGATCAGGAAAACTGCGCGTAATCTCATCTAATGTGCGCGAAAACAGAGCGACACGAATGTTGTTCTGAACCGTTCCATGTACCGGAGCATCTTCTTCCACAGCAGGTGCAACATGCACCTGAGCGCGAATGCCGTCAAATTTGTCTTCAACAGCAAATTCAGCAGGCATTTGTTTGGCAACTTCATCCACATCGGCTGCCGGACTCGCCAGCATAAATTTGATCGGATGAAACAGCCGCATCTGGGCAGTATCAAGCTGCTGTTGTCGGGCCAGCAACGCGGTTTCGCCAATGTCGCCTACGAGCATGTTGACCCACTGAATCCGCCCCACCTCTTCGTGAAACAGACGGGCGATCGCATCTTCGACCGCACCTTCTTTTAGGCCAATCCGCAAGTCGCCCAACAGCAATTTGACGAGATATTTGGCTTCAACGGGACTAGCCTGTTCCAACAGACGCACAACCCACAGCACCTTTTGTTTTGAACCTTTGGTGCGGGCCAGTTGCTCCAGCGCAATTCCGACATCAGCTAAGGTGAGCGACGGAGGCGTTTGATCGGGAAAGACTTCAGCTGCAACATCACCCAAGTCGCCTAATTGAACGAGTTTGGCTTGCAGGGTAGACAGCTCGACTTTTGTAACAGCAACCAGTGCAGCCAGCAGTCCGGCTCCACCGACATTGATGGTGCGTTGATCGCGCAGTGGAAAGATGTAGCCCGCAAAATACCGGGCGGCCAACCCCAGATCGGCGTCTTCTAAGCCTGCAAAGTATTGGCCGAGCAGTTTTGCTTTTTCTAGCCGTTTGGTAGTTGCGCCTACTTGCTCTGCAACTTCTGCAAAACAAATAAATAAAGCGCTTCCCAAATTACGATAGTCTGTTGCCTGGGTTGACTGTGCGATCGCCTCATCCATATCGGTCGTTGATAAGTCTCTCAAACCAAATTAAATCTAAATCATCAAACTGGCATCCCCCACCATAGGTTATTAAACATGTTGCTCCAACAGTTCTTGTTCTACCCATTCGCGATTCAGCGAATCTAATACGGTTTGGTCGGTTGGCTCTTGTGGAATGGCTTGAGGGGGCGGTTGCACTAACGCTCCGGGGCCAGCCAGTAACCAATCCTGGCGCAGTTTGGCGATCGCTTCTTCTTTACGTTTTGCCTCAATTTCGATCCAGGGAGCGTTCCAGTAGGAACTGGGCATCCACTGAATAAACTCGCTGTGTTTCTGATCGCCAAACGTGCTGTCTCCATTCGAGATATGCACCAGTTGCCAGTCTGGAACCGCCCAGGTGGTTCGAGCCGCTTCTAGCATTTCTGCAACGCTGGGATGCTCGTAGCTATCGAGATGTTCATGAATCACATGATGGTGCGCATCAAACACCAACGGAATCTCAGCCGCGTGGCAGATTTCTACTAATTCGCGAGCACTGTAGGCGTATTCGTCATTTTCTAAGGTGAGCCGCTGCCGGATTCCGTCGGGTAAGTCGCGGATAACGTTAATTAACCTCTCTGCGCGATCGCGCTTCCCGCCGTGAATGTTCATCAAGGCCCAAGGCGATCGCGGTTGTGCCAGTAAATCGAACATTCGCGCATGACCAGCGAGAATTTTGATGCTGTTTTCAATCACCTCTGGGCGATCGGAATTGAGCACGACAAACTGATCGGGATGCAGCACCAGCCGAATTCCAGCCTCTGAAGCATAGGTGCCCAGAATTCTCAGCTTTTCGGCAAAGTCATTCAGAATACTGGCTCCCATAGGTTCGTCTGAAAATGGGAACAGTCCGGAGATCAGCCGATATAGCCGAATGCCTTCTTTTTCACAGAACTGAATGGCTGCACCCAACCTCCGCAAATTTTCGGCATATAGATCCCACAACACCCGCTCTTGCTCAGCCGTAGCAAGCTGCAATAGCCGTTTGCGCGTGATGGTACGAAACCGCACCTGGTCAGATGTGGTAATGCACACCAATCCTAGCTCTGGCTTTTTGGTTAAACCGCGATCGCTCATATCCCCCATCCCAGACACTGCATGTCTGAGGCTCCCACTTAGCAGATAACCTCTTTAACGTAACGATCGCGATCGCCAAAAACCTCTATCTATGGGGTACTCAGACACCGGGTGTCTTCTGTGGCGCAGCACTGCATCTTGTTGCTCGTAGCAGACCCCGGTGTCTAAGGTTTGTGGATTTAATAGAACCCGAAATTTAATTTTGGAAAATGCGGCAGAGCCGCACGTTCCAAAATTAAAAATTTGGTTTTAATTTATCCATGATCTTAAGCACCCACAAGAGCTTCAATATCGTGGGCCTGAGTCGGCAATCCTGCCGTTAAAACCTCGCATCCCGTATCGTTAATCAGCACATCATC
>DATNPS010000469.1:0-2741 GCA_036703095.1 Crinalium sp.
CAGCATTTAGCATTGTTATGTAATGCAGGAAACGCCTTTAGCCACTGTGTCCCCGCATTCGTTTCATTGCGCGATCTGGCTGCGAAGTTAAACGACAACTCGTTTAATTTTGTTCAGTACATCAGCCAGCAGTGGAGTGCGTGTCAGCTATCGCACGAGAAAATTCTCACACTCCTCCAAGAGGGTCGCGTTTTGCTGCTTTTAGATGGATTGGACGAGGTGTCTGGTGACATTCAAACTCAGCTCTCCTCTCAGATTCAAAGCTTTGCAGATACCTATTCTAAAAATCCACTCATCGTCACCTGCCGTCTCGCGGCTCAAGATTATTATTTTCGAGGGTTCACCGTTATGGAGATGGCTGATTTTGCGCCCTCTCAAATCACGACCTTTGTGCAGAAGTGGTTCACGTCTACAAACTCAGCGAATCCTGAAATCGGAGCCGCTAAAGCAGAACAGTTTTTAGAGCAAATTCAGCGACCCGAGCATCAATCGATTCGAGAGCTAGCGGTTACACCTATCCTATTACACCTCGCGTGCTTGGTGTTTCAGGAGCGTTCGGCGTTTCCCAAAAAGCGATCGCGCCTTTATCAAACGGGTCTGGATATTTTACTGGTGCGATGGGATAAAGCGAGAGGAATTCAGCGCGATCAAACTTATCATCTTTCAGTTTCCGATCGCGTCAACATTCTGAGTCAAATTGCGGCAACCACCTTTGAGCAAGGTAAATACTTTTTTGAAAAAGCTGAAATCATTCCCATCATTGCCAGTTATCTAGGCACATTACCGGATAGCGATACCGATCCAGAAACGCTCTGGCTCAATAGTGAAGCCGTGTTGCAAACGATTGTGTTACAGCATGGATTATTGGTGGAACAAGCCCGTGATGTGTATTCGTTTTCACACGTTACATTTCAGGAATATCTTACGGCTCGTCGAATTTTTACCAATACCAGCCTTCGATTGACATCTAGCGATTCTGTCATTCATGCCGACGTTGTACGACGACTACAACAACTGGCAGAGCATGTGATGGATACGCGCTGGCATGAGGTGATTGCACTGACAATCGAGCTTCTCCCACATCCCAATCTGTTACTCATGGGCATTAAGGAGCACATCAATGATTGGACGAGTCGTTGCGAAACAGTTCAAGTGTTGCTGCAATGGGTCGCCCGCAAAACTCAGCACGTCATTGAGCAGGTTGGCCATGATCAGGCTAGTGCGATTCGAGCATTTTATCTATCGCTTTGCCAAAATCGAGGATTAGATTTAGTAGCGGCGATCGCCCCCGATTTAACCTTTAATCTTCCTTCAGAACTGGCGTTAGATCTGGAACTCATTCATGCACTGCGACTGGGGCAAGCGCTGATTCAATCACCATCCCTGCAACAAAGTTTTACGCTCAGTTTTGCACTTGACCTGGCTCATCGCTATACCTTATCCAACGAGTTGCAGCAAAAACTTCAAACGTTGATTGAGTCACTGATTGACGCAACACAGGACTTAACTACATTAGAACAGTGGTGTCAGACATCTGGAGACGAGTGGATGAGAGAGCTAAGACAACTGCTCATCGAACATCGCGATATTGGCTATCTCTGGCAGTTTAATGCAACTCAACACGAGCAGCTACAGCGGCATTATCAAGCCAATTTATTCTTCATGCGCTGCCTGAGATCCTTGCCTCCCAGCTCTACCATGATAGAGTTGACCAATATACTGCTGACAACTTGCAACTCTGACTGTGCCTTCTCAAAATCAGTTGCACCATACGCTTGATCCTTCACCATGAACGCTAGTGTTTCCCCCAATATGTCTGCATCTAGACAGTATTTAGATCATCTACCTGCGATCGCCCTTCGTATTTATAAATGCAGCAGTTTAGAAGGCATTGTGAAAACTGTAGTGGAGGATGTACAGCGATTGTTGAACGTCGATCGCGCACTCATCTATCGCTTTCAAGCAAACTGTGGGGGGAAAATCATTGCTGAATCTGTGCAGGATGGATCTTGCTCAATTCAAGATTTAGACAAAAAGAATGTTTGTTTTAACGATCACCTGATTCATCCATATTGGCAGGGAGGCATTCGAGCGATTGAGCAGGTTGAAACATCGGACATTGAGCCGCACCACAAAGCAATGCTAAAGCAACTTCAGGTGCAGTCAAAATTAGTCATTCCAATTTTTTATACAGCTCAGATCAAGCTACCATTCGCCCTACCCACCAATGATGGAGATGAGACAAGCTCGTCCGAACAACTGTGGGGATTGCTCA
Source organism: Crinalium sp. (assembly GCA_036703095.1). Taxonomy (GTDB): domain Bacteria; phylum Cyanobacteriota; class Cyanobacteriia; order Elainellales; family Elainellaceae; genus DATNPS01. The sequence continues at coordinate 2,276 of DATNPS010000469.1, forward strand.
TCCTACATCAATGTTCTAATGTTCGTCATTGGAATCACCTGGAAATTTCCCTGTTGCGACAGCTTGTGGTTCACATGGCGATCGCCATGCAAAAAGCAAAAGTTCAGGTGTTTTCGTCCTGGCTTTTAGAGAGCAGTATGGATGGCATTATGGCGTTCGATCGCGACGGTCGCTATATTGTCTGGAATCAGGCAATGGAGCAAATTTTTGGCATCAGTCAGGCGGAAGCGCTGGGTCAACGTGCATTTGATCTGTTTCCATTTCTGCAAGAGACGGGTGAAAACATATTCTTTAAAGCAGCATTAGACGGTGAAACCAGTGTTGCAAAAGATCGGCCCTATCGGGTACCCCAATCAGGGCGAGAGGGATTTTTTGAGGCATATTATTGCCCCTTGATGGAAGACTTTGGGGAAATTATCGGCGGTATGGCCGTGGTGCGAGACATTACGGCTCGGAAACAGGCGGA
>DATNPS010000486.1:0-4431 GCA_036703095.1 Crinalium sp.
TTATCAAAAACGTAACGAATTATCGAGTGAATTCGGCTGTTCAACTGGTGAACTGGATAAATTACAAAAATACTCCTAAAACAGTTGGACGAATGCGAGATCTGTTGCAAAATCCTGTTGAATTCACAGATCGCTTAGACACTTCGCTAAGTGGCATCAATCCTCAGGATTGGTGGGATTTAGAAACGGTGGTGCCCTATACCGTGGAAATTACCTGGTCATCTCCATCTCATGCAGGTGACTATGACGTGCAGTTCATCCGGCACGGGATTGAGGCTAGTCCCGATTGGGTTACGCCACGATCGCCTTATGTATCCTGGACTCACTACGCTAACGATCCGCTTCAGTCTCAATTTGCTCGTCAGCTCATTCCTGAACTTCGGCAACATCTGAAGCAAACCTTACCAGATTACATGGTGCCCTCGGCCTTTATGCCACTGGCTGCGCTACCATTAACCGTGAATGGAAAGGTCGATCGCCATGCTCTGCCCTCACTTCACGAAGAGGCGATTCGCCCATCTGGTGAAGCGATCGCACCCTCCACTCAAACCGAGTTAACCTTAACGGAGATTTGGCAAGATCTGCTGCGGCTCAAGCAGGTGAATTCCCACGATAACTTTTTTGAGTTGGGCGGCCATTCGCTGCTGGCAACCCAGATGACATCGCGAGTGCGGGATGCGTTTGGGCTGGAACTGCCGCTCAAGAGCGTATTTGAAGCGCCCACGATCGCTCAACTGGCTCCCATCCTAGACACCTTACGCGACAATAACTCGACTACATCCATGCCTCCACTGGTTCGACTGGAGCGGTCTGCTTACCGTCGCAAGCGATCGCCCTTACCTGCTGAGCATTCCTCAATTCCACCAGTTCAAGAATTCCCGCAGCCCGTTAATCACGCTGATGTTACCGCTCAGCCTACGTTGGACTCTCGATCGCCCCTGGTTCCGTTAACGTTGGGTAACAGCCAATCTCCCTTTTTCTGCGTGCATCCTATGTTTGGCGTTGTGTTTCCTTACCTAGAACTGGCGCATCATCTCCGTAGCGATCGCAGCTTCTATGGACTTCAGCCCTTGGGCTTGGATGGACAATCGACCCCTCTGAACCGAATTGAAGCGATCGCCGCTTACTACATTCAGGCGATTCAAACTCGCCAGCCGCAAGGGCCTTACTTCCTGGGAGGATGGTCATTTGGCGGGCTGGTGGCCTTTGAAATGGCACAGCAACTGCTTCAGGCAGGGCACCAGGTTGGTCTATTGGCGATTCTCGACACGACTGCACCTGGCCATAAACTGTCTTTCTGCCAAAGTCTCAAGTTTCTGTTGGGAACAGCCGTCTGGTCTACGCTGCCCTTTCTGTTGGACTATAGTGCCTTGGCGACTACTCGACTGCAATCCTGGAATGCCTGGTTTTCTCGCTGGCAATGGTCGGCGATCGCCCGTCTGATTCCTGAAGAGTCTCGGTTACAGGTCGTCGATGAATCTGCCATTTCGCCTATGTTGCGCATTGTCTACGCGAATGCCCAGGCGGCGTATCGATATGTGCCACAACCTTATGGCGATCGCATCACGCTGTTTAAAGCGGTTGAGCAGATTGATACCACGGAATCTGACCCAACGTTAGGGTGGGGGACATTGGCGAATGATATTCAACTGCATGACGTTCCGGGGAATCATTTATCTCTGTTGAAACAACCCCATGTTCAAATTCTGGCTCAGCAGCTTGATCAATATTTGGCTTAATGGGATGTATAGCGCTATGGGTGCTCGTGCGTCATGCATCACCCCGTTGAGGTTTTGATAGTGCCTGTAACTGTTCCCAGGAATAATGTGCAGGCAATTCAATCTCTTTGGTATCTGCTCCCAATCCTAAGCTCAAAGATGGGCTGATTTCCTGAATCAAGTCTTCTGTAAACTCTGCGATCGCTTCTCCTGCCATCCCACCTGCGATCGCTCCGGCGATTCCGCCAACGGTTGCACCAAGCTTACCGCCTACTGATTTTCCAATCGCGGCACCCGTCAGGCCACCGCTTGCAGCACCAATTCCTTTAGCCACAGTATGAGGATTAGCTGACTCAGTTGCATCACTCGACTGCTCAATCGGTTCATTTTGCTCGTTTATCATGATCGCCCTCTCAATTCGTCATACTCCATGCCAGATTCTCGCACCGATGAACGATTGCGTTCTCCTTGCTGAATCTCGCGTTCCAAAAAATAATTCAACAGCGTTCGCAGCAACACGATCGCCCCTAAATTCAAAATATCCTGTCGTGTCGGGGCAACAGCCGTGCGCAGAATGTCGCTTGCCACTGTAAATTCCAGCCCTAAGGCTAACACTCGTCCTAACTGAAGCCGAATCGATTCGGTTGCGTCAAAATGTTGACGCGATCGCGCAAATAGCTGTCGGAGATAGGTTAAGATGCCCCGCACAACCGCTCCACCAATCACAATCGCCGCTGCAATTTCGGCTCCGGCGGCTAAGTATCCGACAATCAGTTTTAATCCGGCTTCTAAGGGGCCACTCTCAGCTATCGCTCCATTACCCGTTTCAACATTCAAGCTGAGTAACAGCACTAATCCCAAAATTAGAGCAAGCGGTAATAAAAGCTCAATCCAGGACTCATTTTTCATTATGTTTTTAACCGTTCCATCAAATGATCACCCACTCGTAGTGCGTTGGCCATAATGGTCAGCGTTGGATTGACTCCCGAATTGGACGGGAAAAAGCTGCCATCCACTACATACAGGTTATCAACATCATGTGTGCGGCAATTGAGATCCAGGACTGAGGTTTTGGGATCGGAGCCAAAGCGACAGGTTCCACATTGATGCGCCACGGCTTGAACGGGCACATGATTGCGGGGATAGAGGCTGAATGGAATCACATGCATGGCCTTGCGATCGATGGCTTTAAGCACAGATGTCCAGCGGTGAATCAGGCGATCGCCTGATTCGGTGTTGTTGGGCGTGTAGTTCAGGTGAACAGCGTTATTGATCACCTGGACTCGGTTATTGGGATCGGGTAAATCTTCAGTTTGTAACCACCATCCTGTCGTGCGTTGTGCAATCAACTCTCGTTCAAAATGGGGAATCAGTTTTACAAAGGGGGCCATGAGCGGTGGCGCTTCTGCCGGAAGCATATCGGCCAGGACGTTTCCGGTATTCTGCACCATCCCCATTGGATACGGAAAATCGGGTTCACCCCAGTAGAAATCATTAACGGCGATCGTTTTTTGGAAGCTGGCTTGATTGATGTCTACATGCAGCGCCACTAACGCTGTTGCCAGATGCTTCATAAAATTGCGTCCGACCTGATCGGAATGGTTTGCCAGTCCGTTTGGATGGTGATCATTGGCGGAACGCAGCAGCAGCACGGCTGAGTTGATCGCACCGCAGGCAACCACCACAATGTCACCGCGAAAGATGTGATGTTCTCCATTCACCTCTGTTTCAACGCCTGTGATCTCTCGTCCCGATGTGCTGGTCAGCAATCGCAACACCTGTGCCTGCGTCAGCAAGGTCAGGTTATCATATCGCTCACGAGCCGGACGAATTGCATTCACCTCAGCATCCGCTTTCGCCTGCACTAAACAGGGATAGCCATCAAACGTATCGCACCGGATACAGGGACTTTTAGTGCGATCCTGTTCATTCAGCTTTAAGCCCAACGGCAAATGAAATGGGTAATAGCCTCGCTTGCGAATACCATCTGCGATCGCCTGCATATCCGGTTCATGGCTAACAGGCGGATACGGATAGTCCTTGCTGGAGGGTGGTTCGGTTGGATCACTGCCGCGTTTGCCGTGCACATCATACAGTTGTTCTGCCTGAGTGTAGTAGGGTTCAAAATCCTGATAGGAAAGTTCCCAAGCTGGCGAAATGCCGTCTTTGTGAATGACCGTTGTAAAATCGCGTTCTCGCAGTCGCAGTAAGGCTGCACCATAAACTTTCGTGTTGCCGCCCACCCAGTAGCCTGTTTGCGGACGGAAGGGTTTTCCATCGTTGCCAATCCAGTGCTCATTGGTGTGATAACGTTCTTTTTGATAAACGTCTAATGCACTCCAATTGGCTTTCTCGCGAGGCAAAAAATCGCCTCGTTCGAGTACTAAAATTTTTTTACCAGTAGGTGCTAACCGATGTGCTAACGTTCCTCCACCTGCACCTGTACCGATGATAATAATGTCGTAATGATGATCGAATGTGTTCATATTAAGTTAATGCGTTGTAGGATGCGTTAGCGTAACGCATCACCATTTCTTTCGGTGCGTTAGCTATCGCTAGCACACCCTACAAACTGCGGTGCGTTTTGCTGTCGCTAACGCACCCCACAGGAGATGTATTATGTTTTGGCTTGTACGTTTAGTTCTCCATCCAGATGTACCACGCTCCATTGAGTTTGTTCACCGTCACGCCAAAAGCGCAGCGTTACCGTTGC
>DATNPS010000490.1:0-5753 GCA_036703095.1 Crinalium sp.
GGTTTATCGTTATCGGGATGGGTTGGTTATTCCAACCATCGTTATATCGGCAGAGGCGATGGTGAAGTCTGGACGTGGGCTGGAGCCGTCTCATTCCCGGATCTGGGCGGAGAAGGTAATCTGGGCGGTATTCTCGTTGGGATGGAACCCCGACTGACGAGTCTTGACCCTGGTGTAGGCGGTGCAACTGATCCAGATGTTTCGCTACACCTGGAAGCTTTTTACAAGTACCGCATTTCAGACAATATCGACATCACGCCCGGTGTGATCTGGTTGACGGCTCCCAACCACGATGCCGACAATTCCGATGTTGTGATTGGCGTTCTAAGAACTCGCTTCTTCTTCTAGCGTAAGCCTCTTGTTCAACAGGCGCGCAAAACCCGTAATCGGTGACAGCACGACCTTACCGTAGGCGAGGTTGTGCTGTCACCGATTAGCATTGTGAGAACAGATGAATCTACCGTAAGGGGAATAGCAGCCTTCAAAAAATGACAGATTATAAATGTGTGAGGAGTAGACATGAATGATCTAAAGTCCCCCAAGTCGAAACACGGACAGACTTTGGGGGACTTTTTAGTGCAGGGACATCACGGTAAGGTTTACACTGATAAAATTCTTACAGCGCTTTACGCTTAATACCAAATAAATATGAAGCTGCAACGTTATGAAAAGGGGGGGTGGGGGTGGAACCCCACGAAGGGGGCAACGCCCCCTCCACCCTCTTTTCAATTCAGCGCATCTTCATATAAAAACGATATGAGTAAGCCAATAGTTATTTTTGTGAGGGTTGCGCTCTGCGCAGCTCTCACAAAAATAACCTGGTTTTAAGCGATCGAAAATCGCTGTAATTGCCGTCAGATATGTCCAGTTTCCAAAGCTATGACTCCTTACTTCCGCCCTAGCGTTGATGCCATGATCGGCTATGTTCCCGGAGAACAGCCGAAACCCGGTACCCAAATCATCAAACTGAATACCAACGAAAATCCTTATCCTCCTTCCCCAGAGGCGATCGCCGTATTGCACAACCTCGACAGCGAGTGGCTGCGGCGCTACCCTGATCCCTTTGCCAACGATTTTCGCAGGGCGGTCAGTGAGGTGCTGGACATTCCCCTGGATTGGATCATTGTGGGCAACGGCAGTGATGACATCCTGAATGTGGTCGTGCGGGCCTGCGCGGAGGGCGATCGCCGCGTGGTCTATCCCATGCCTACCTATGTGCTGTATCGCACCCTCTCTGACATGCAGCCTGCCGAGCATATCGAGATTCCTTATGGCGATGATTTTCGGTTGCCGATTGACGAACTGGTCGCCGCGCAGGGTGCCATTACGTTTATCGCATCGCCTAACAGTCCGTCAGGTCATGTGGTTCCGACCGAAGAGTTGCGGCAGTTAGCATCGCGGATCTCTGGCATTTTGGTGGTCGATGAGGCATATGTTGACTTTGCCAACGAAACGGCATTGCCGCTGGTGCGGGAATTTGAGAATGTGATGGTGATCCGCACCCTGTCCAAAGGATATTCGCTGGCGGGACTGCGGTTGGGATTTGGCATTGCGAATCCAGCCTTACTCAGCGGGTTGTTCAAGATCAAAGATAGCTACAACATTGATGCGATCGCCTGTTTAGTTGGAACAGCCGCCATGCGCGATCAGGCGTATAAAAATGCTTGCGCGGAAAAGGTGAAAGCTTCGCGAGATACGCTGGCCGTTGATCTAAAGCAACTGGGATTTCAGATCTGGGATTCTCAAGCCAACTTCTTATTAACCAAGCCTCCCAAAGGCAATGCAGAGCAAATTTACCTGACTTTGAAAGAGCGGGGAATTTTGGTTCGTTATTTTAAGCAACCGGGTTTAGACGATAAGCTGCGGATTACGGTGGGTACCAATGCTCAAAATTACACCTTGATTGAAGCCCTGATCCATCTGGTGTAACTGCAAAATCGTTTTTTGGGAGAGTAGCGTGACGCGATACTCTCTCAAAAGCCTGTTCGTCGGACTTACGTCTATAGCACTTCTCACTTGGGTGAACTACAGTTGTTGGTTTGAGAGCCGCGCAGAACGCGGCTCTCAAACCAACAATCGGATTTTAAGCGATTGAAAATCGCTATAGTGTCGGGAAGAATCAATTCTGCCGGAGTCACACATGTTGGATCAACGAGAATTTTATGCCTTAAGCGATGGCGAGCCACCGCGCTTATCTATCTCGTGGGGATTTTTTCGGCCAGACGTGATTGTGTATCTGGATGAGCAAGAACTGGGTCGCATCCCGCGACGTAAACTCCGAGAACCGCATGAATTCCAATTAAAGGACGGTTCCTGCTTAAGGATTCAGCAAGTGTTTGGCCTCCGCATTTTGGGTGTAGGGTTTGAACCGTATTTTCGCATTAGCCGAGATGGTGAAGCCTTACCGGGGCTTGTCTCTACTCCAGCTCAACGGCTGAATGCGGCGAAGGGATGGATTTGGGCGATCGCCCTTCTGAAACTTATGCAAGCGATCTTTGCGCCATCTAAAACGGTTGCATTGCCACTCTCATGGGGTCTTCGAGATTTTGTGGAATGGTATCAAAGTTTTAGTGGATATATTGCGATCGCTATTCTTCTATTTGTTATTCATGCTCTTCTAAAACCATTTCCACAGCACACCAAGACTTTATTCACGCTTGCTTTAACTCTAATTCTGATTAATTTTCTGACAGAACTTCTGTGCGTCTTTTTCTGTCAAACTAGCCATTCTGGATATCTGGCTGCGATCGAAGGTTTAGCTTCATTATCTATTTATCAAGCAATTAATGTAACCGATCGCCAGTGATTAAAAATCATTTTTAGGTTGATATTAGTCAGTCTACTCAAACTGGCTTTTTACCGTTATTAAGAGCTGTTTAAGTTCTTCGTTTTTAACACGCGCGATCGCTTTGTCAAAACTCATCCACTCTCGCTGGCGTTGATCCATTTCTGGATAGTACTGTAATTCCGATTCAACGTGCATCAGAAATACCTCGATCAAACACACGTATCCCCATTTGAAAGCGGTGTATCTGCCCACGGACGGTGTGATGACTCGTCCGATCACGCCTGCTTCTTCCCAGGCTTCTTTGGCAGCGGATCGAGCTGGCGTTAGCCAAAATTCGATCATTCCTTTGGGGATGATCCATTGCTTGCCATTGGAAGACGTAATTAACAGAATCTCGACGCCATCTTCTGTAGGCCGATAGGGAATGACGCCAGATTGTCGAATGTTCATCATTGTTTTCTTCATCCCATTACGTAGGGTTCCAGTGGATATACATTGACCACTCCAAAGCAGCATCCCAAATTAGATCGTAAACGGGATCTTTGATGTCGTAATATGCATCCACGTCGTTAGCATGACGTTTGGCGATCTCTCGTTTGATGCGCTCAATAGATTTAGCAGAATTGGGGTGAGCGCGCAGGTAATCGCGAAACAGTAGAGGATAGCGCTGGTTCGGATTCCCTTCAACCCGGACATGCACATGGGTAGGACGATGTCTCTGAGGTTGCTTAAACAGAAATTTGGCCCACAGTCTGGGGTCTGAATCTTCACCCAATGGAATGTGATCGTGCGTAACAGTCGGCCAATGCTCATATCCCGCGTTGATTAGCGTTTCTATCACATGCGATGTGAGCGCTGGAACTGTAATTTGAATGTCAATGATGTCTTTTGCACCCAAGCCGGGAACAGAGGTCGAGCCAATATGATCGATTCGCAGCGCTAACGATCCTAAGCTCTCCAAAAGCTGCGATCGAATCATGTCAAACTCGTCGGGCCAAGTCGGCTTGTAGTCGCAAATGATAATCATGCCGTGATTGTAGCAAACGCATTTTATGGCTTAACTGCCAGGAGCAAATGCGTAGGGATCATGGATAAATTAAAACCAAATTTTTAATTTTGGAAAGTGCGGCAGAGCCGCACTTTCCAAAATTAAGTTTCGGGTTTTATTAAATTCCCGATCCTACAGCGATTCTCTCTCAAAAAACAACCGGGTTTTAAGCGATTGAAAACCGCTGTAAATTGGCGATCGCTGAAGATACTGCGGAAATGGGTGACCTGGGATTCGAACCCAGAACCAGCAGATTAAGAGTCTGATGCGCTACCGTTGCGCCAGTCACCCGTATTTATCCTGAATATTAGACGGGGCGGCAAAAAGTCCTCTTGCTTGGGAAGAAGGGGTTCAGTTTTTAGAACATGATCTGAACTTTGTACATCCAAAGCTCAGTAAATTGATCAATTTGAATACAAATCAGGATGCAGTGTCAACACAGACTGTGCTTGTTATGCTGACACTCGTTGGATATTTAAACCTAATGCTCTGAGGAACACTGTGTAACGCACTGCTGACATTCCTCGGACTCGTAGCCGAGATAATCCCATTTGATATTTTAATCGAGACATCGTTCCCTCAATTCCAGCGCGCCAACGGTAGCGTTCCTTAAATTGCGGCTGTTTATCTGCTAGGCGACGAGCGCGAGTAGCGACCCGTTGCGGCGTATATTGCCAGCGTTTTCCTGACTGTGAACGCTGATAACCAGGGCACTGTTCCTGCAAAGGACAATCTTTGCAAGTGTTGAGGTCAAATCGCACTTCAATCTTTGTATGGCTAACACTGCTGAAATCGGGTGGGTGTCCCTGGGGACAAGCGATAATTGCGCCCCAGGCATCCAACTCAAATTGTTCCAGCGTGATTTGTCCTTGTTTGTACCCTTTGGGTGGCATGGCAGGTGAGATTAACTGGATACCCTGAGTATGCATCTGCTCTACCAGTTCCTGGCTGCCGTAGTGACTGTCGCCTAATACTTGAGTTGGGCATAATCCTCGTTCTCGCACATCAGCAATCGCAGGCTCTAGAGCTGTGCTGTCATGTTCTGTCAGTTTGGCTACTGCAACATGTAGGATGAGGTCGGGGATAGCTGAAGCATCCTCACAAAACCCTGCTGCTGCATCATCTTCAACATACGTTTCCATAATCTGTACGCTGTAACCATGCCCACGATGCTTGTTGTAGCTCGAATCCGGGTCAGCAGGACTATGAATACTATCACAAGGAATCTCATCCGGTGTTTTAATGCGGATTTTCGGTTCGCCTTCAGCATCATCCCAAGCGCACTGCTCATCAAAGACTTGTTTCAGCAATTGGTAGCTATGCAGTTGTGCGGCTTCGGTTGCAGCAAATTGCAGCACTAACTGTCCCAGTGTCTTTGCTGCTTCGGGCAATCGAGTCTTTGCTTCACTCGGCTTGGTTAAGCCAAAACAGCCTGCTCCAGTGCGCTGCACGTACAGCCGAACAATCTCGCTGTCTACTTGAGCAAAGAGTTGGGAATGACAGCGTCTCAACTCTCTGAGAAACTTGCTGACCGTCTCGACAACAATGCCTAAGCGACTCAGTTGCCGCATGGCAGAACAAACAGCAGTGGAATCGATGCGTTGTCGTGTGCTGTCGATCTTGAACACTCGCATGAGTTTGTCGGTCAATTCCCGGAACAAGACCTGCTCTAGCTCGTGTTCCATCACGACCCGTCGATAGTTTCGCAGGGTTCGCTCACACAAGTAGGGGTTGCTGTAAGGAGCTATCCCCAGAGCATAGTGCCAGCTCAGGTTGAATGAAATCGCTTCAACCGTTTCGGCATCCGTCAGATCATGCAACTGCTGGAGAACCAGTACCCCAAACACCAATTGATAGTCCTTGCGTGGTCGTCCTCCCCGGTCTGCAAACAACTGAGCAAGGGTTGTGGTCGGCAAT
>DATNPS010000492.1:0-9257 GCA_036703095.1 Crinalium sp.
GAACTTGCCTCCCTCCAATTTGCATACTGAGAATTGCTGGCGACGCATAGCTGAAATTCTGTAAAGATGTGCCTCGCGCGTCGCGTGGGGCACATCTTTTGCGCGTTCATCGAGTTCAGTTGAGAAATACCCGCATCGAAGCCAATGCGAAGCGCTCCATAAAGCTAACCATCACCCCTTTGCGGAAGGGGTTTGGGGAGCGCCGCTCGCTCCCCAATGGGGGGCTGGGGGCAAGCCCCCAGAAAGAGTTTTAACGAAGCACCCCAATTTTGATAAATCCAAGAACTTTAGATATAGCCGTTGCCACACCCGTTAGACACTCGAAAAACCAAAGGGATTGTTACGCTTCGCTCCCAGGAGTGCCACCTCTGCCCCGTCCTAGAGTGGCTTCCCGGCTGGAATGGCTGCACTCACAAACGTATTGAAGTGATCCGTCAGCTCACTGGTGAGCTGATGTGTAAACGGTAGACTATCGATCGCCATCCCGGCACTCAACAGCATCATATAAAGGATGGAATACTTGAACAGCGATCGCGCCACTCCCAAATCCGCAGGCGTTTGCAGCAACGACCAGGCTTTTGCAACAAACACCGCCCCCAGCAGCAGAGCGATTCCCGTATAGACAGGCCCCATCACTTGCAGGGGATACACCAGCAGCAGCGTCACGGGAACCAAGATCAGCGTATAAATCCAGATTTGCCGAGCCGTGGGAGCCTCACCCACCACCACCGGAAGCATCGGAACGCCCACTTTAGCGTAATCTTCACGAATCATCATTGCCAGTGCCCAAAAGTGAGGCGGCGTCCACAGAAAGATAATGGCAAAAAACACCCAGGCTGCCCAGCTTAGCTCGCCCGTGACAGCCGCCCAGCCGACCAGAGGCGGAATCGCCCCAGCCGACCCGCCAATGACGATATTTTGCGTGCTGTGGCGCTTCAGCCAATGCGTGTACACCACCACGTAGGTGACAATTCCCGACATGGCGAGACACGCACTCAGCAGATTGGCAAACACCGTCAGCAGCGTAAATGAAATGATCGCCAGGGCGATCGCAAAAATCAGCGCATCTCGGGGCTGCACGCGACCAGAGGGTAAAGGCCGATGACGGGTGCGCTCCATCTCATAATCGATGTCGCGATCGTAGAGACAGTTAATCGTGTTGGCCGATGCGGCAGCCAAAGCACCACTGATCAGCGTGATGAGCACCAGAAATGGGTCAACCTGCCCGTTCCCGGCAATCCACATGCTGCCAGCCGTTGTAATTAGAAGCAGAACAATAATTCTTGGCTTAGTCAGTTGCCAGTAACTCTTAACAACCTGCCAAAGATTTTGGTGGTGGCGAGTTGCCCCAGCGTAAATAGTTTCTTGCATTAGTTTTGATTCCTAAAGAGTCGCAGACGTTGGGTGAGCGAGGAGATGCTGCGGCGAAGGTTAAATGGAGGAGGAAAGCGTGGACGACAGCGATACATCAGCGTCCGGCGGAGCGGATACGCTGAGCTGGCTGAGGCGGCGATCGCGCAGTCCCAATACAGTGAAGCTAATCAAAACTCCCAGCAGGGCTGCCCCTACGGCCTGATGCGCAACGGTGAGCAATTCCACCTGCAAGTGCAGCCGAAAGGTAGAAACGCCTAAAAGTAATTGCAGCAGCAATAATCCGCCTGCCACATTCGAGAGCTGCCGCAGGGCTGGATGGAGAGCGGGTGTCCGCCATGACAAAAACACTAAGACGATAATCGATCCGCTCGCCGGAATAATCCCCCAAAGGTGAGTGTTCATCACCTGGCAGAGCTGTTGGGCCAGAGCTAAACATTGATGGAGTGCCCAACGTGAACCCACCAGCGCTCCTGAAAGACTTTGGAGATAGATGATCAGTGCCGCAGTTAAGCTAAACCAGGGCAAGCGGCCAACCGTACCCGTGCCCTGATACGGCAACAGGCTGGCTCCCATGATTAACAGCGTCGTGAAAAACAACAGGGCCGTTCCCAAATGGGCCGTTACAATATCAAAGCGCAGTAGCTCTGTTACCGTCAGTCCGCCTAACACGCCTTGAAATACGATGAGCGCGAGGGCTAGCGTTGAGACCCAGGGCACCCAGGAGGCAAGCGATCGCCGATTCCACCAGCTCAACCCCACTAAAACCATAGTGAGAACGCCGATGAGAGCTGCATCCAGACGGTGAAACCACTCTAGAAACACCTGCAAATTCATCTGCTGGCTGGGAAACAACGTGCCATAGCAAAGCGGCCAATCTGGACAGGCTAACCCGGCATTCATCACGCGGGTGGCGCTGCCGATCGCCATTAACAGGAAGGTGGCGATCGCAATTTTCCAGACCAACCGCCGAATCTGATCGGTCGGAGTGGATGTCCGTGTGGATAGATCAATAGGGGTTAAGGCATCTCGTTGAAATACCGAGTCAGCCATTTGCTACGCCTCCCAAACGAGTAAAGCTTACAGCACTTTTGAAGTTGATGAGGTTCGAAAACCGGGGTGTAGGGGTGGAACCCCTGGCTGGGGGCGAAGCCCTCATACCCCCTTGTACTTTCTTGATGTGAAATACGCGGTATATCGCATCAAAGCAAAAATTACTGAGATTAAATATTGAACTGAGTATTAACTCATCCCAAACTTTAAAGTCGTCAGTCGGTATCTAGTTACTACTTTAGTGATGACATCCGGAATCTGGGGAGCTTTTAGAAATTCTTCGGATTGTAGTTAGTAACATTGCGCGAATTTATTTTGTTTTTCTTTACAACTTTCGCGTTTTTTAATCTGAGTGTAGCGTCTGCTACCCGCCATATATCTAGATCCCAAAGAAATTGCTAAGGATATCTGTTTTTTTTCCCACCTCGCCGAACACTGCTTTAACTTGGTAGGTAACTAAGTTCAATAGATAGTATTGAAGGTAGTTTACTCAAACCATTGAATTTACTCTCTCACCAAAAGTAATTCTTTTAACTGTGAACATTCCAAGCAATATTTTGACCATGCTGGCTGGCATCGTCCTGACGCTTATCAGCCTGTGGTACGGACAGAATCACGGCCTGCTGCCGATCGCAGCGTCAGACGAAGCAACTCTGATTGATGGGTTGTTCAACACCATGATGACCGTATCCGTCGGGCTTTTCCTGCTAGTACAGGGCGTGTTGCTGATATGCTTCTTCAAATTTCGTCGTAAGCCTGACGACCTGGCCGATGGCCCTCCGATTCATGGCAATGTGCCCTTAGAGATCGTCTGGACGGCTATTCCAGCGGTGATTGTATTAATCATTGGTGTCTATAGCTTTGAAGTCTACAATCGCTTGGGGGGATTTGACCCGAATGCGGCTCGTGACCCTGGGGTTGAAGTGGCATCTTTGCCGGGGGATACCGCGATGCCGCTCATCGATGCACCTAAACATCGCAACTTACCCGGTCATCACCACATGGCCTTGGGCATTGGGGCCATGCCTCAAGATGAGGGCAGACCCGCTGATGTTGTGGTTGATGTGAAGGGGATGCAGTACGCCTGGATTTTCAATTACCCCTCTAATAACATCACGACTGGAGAACTGCACATCCCGGTCGGCAAAGAGATTCAGCTTAATATTGAGGCGCAAGATGTAATTCACGCCTTTTGGCTGCCGGAGTTTCGCTTGAAACAAGATGCAATTCCCGGACGCAATGCGGAATTGCGCTTTAAGCCGACCCGGGTGGGCGAATATCCCATCGTTTGTGCCGAATTGTGTGGTGCTTATCACGGTGGCATGGTGTCTAAGCTGTATGTTCATCCGCAAGAGGAGTTTGATAGCTGGGTGCAGCAGCAGGTCGCTAGTAGTGCTACCTCGACTCAGGCGATCGCCCTTCGCCCCGAAGATCGCTCGGACTCTGATTATTTAGCCCCCTTTGTAGGCCAAATGATGGACGGTATGGCCGTTGACACTAAGGCTCTGAACCTGTTGCGGCCTCAGCACGCTGCCGCGCACTCCGATTCCGCTCCTGACAACGTTTAGAGTGAGTTATGACCAAAGCAGACTGGCAATCCACAACAACTCCTACCGTCATCACCGAATCGCCAGCGGAGCGAAAGTGGTGGGAATTTTTCACATTTAGTACCGATCACAAGGTCATCGGGATTCAATACCTGGTGACATCTTTTTTCTTTTACATGATTGGGGGAGCGCTAGCGACCGCCATTCGAACGGAGCTAGCCACCCCGGCTCCCGATTTTGTCACGCCTGAGGTGTATAACAGCCTGCTCACCCTGCATGGAACGGTGATGATCTTCTTGTGGATCATTCCGGCAGGGGCAGGATTAGCCAACTATATGATTCCGCTGATGGTTGGCGCGAAGGATATGGCGTTTCCCAAGCTCAACGCGGTTGCCTTTTGGATGATTCTGCCTGCTGGTCTAACGCTAGTCCTGAGTTTTTTCTTAGAATCACCTCAATCCGGCTGGACATCCTACCCGCCGCTCAGCTTGATGACGGGTAAGGTGGGTGAAGGCATCTGGATTTTTAGTCTCCTGACGCTAGGAACCTCCTCTATTCTGGGTGCGATCAACTTTTTGGCGACAATTCTGCGGATGCGGATTCCGGGCATGGGCCTAAACGACATGCCGCTCTTCTGCTGGGCCATGCTTGCGACCTCAGCGCTGATTCTGATTGGAACGCCCGTCTTAGCCGGAGCGCTGATTCTCCTGGCCTTTGACCTGATTGGCGGCACGGCTTTCTTTAACCCCACTGGGGGCGGTGATCCGGTTGTGTACCAGCACATGTTCTGGTTTTACTCGCACCCGGCGGTTTACATTATGATTCTGCCGCTGTTTGGGGCGATTTCTGAGATCCTGCCCGTTCATGCTCGTAAACCGATTTTTGGCTATCGGGCGATCGCCTACTCCAGTCTGGCCATCAGCTTTCTGGGGCTAATTGTGTGGGCACACCACATGTTTACCAGCGGCACCCCCGCGTGGCTGCGGATGTTCTTCATGATCACCACGATGGTGATTGCCGTTCCCACCGGGATCAAGGTATTTGGCTGGTTAGCTACTATCTGGGGCGGTAAGATCCAGTTCAATAGCGCCATGCTGTTTGCGATGGGGTTTATCTCCATGTTTGTGATTGGTGGCATCACGGGGGTAATGGTGGCGGCTGTGCCGTTTGACATTCACGTTCACGACACCTACTTCATCGTCGCCCACATTCACTACGTCTTGTTTGGTGGCAGTGTGTTTGGCATTTATGCGGCCTTATATCACTGGTTCCCCAAAATAACGGGACGAATGATGAATGAGCCGTTGGGCCAGCTTCACTTCATCCTTACCTTCATTGGGATGAATCTGACGTTTATGCCCATGCATGAACTGGGGCTGTTGGGCATGAATCGCCGGATTGCCCTGTACGATCCTAAATTTGCTGATCTCAACCTGCTCTGTACGATTGGAGCCTATATCCTTGCGGTATCTACCATTCCTTTCCTGATTAATGCTAGTTGGAGCTGGGTGTCGGGTAAGAAGGCTGGAGATAATCCCTGGCGTGGATTGACGCTGGAGTGGATGACGACCTCTCCACCCCCCGTCGAAAACTTTGAAATTACGCCCGTTTTGAAGAGTGGGCCATACGATTATGGATCGGGCGATCGCAACCCCGAAATGGATGTCCCCGATTCTCAGTCCAACATTACGTCTCCTCCTGGCTTCATCCCGCCAAGTGAGGCGAGAGCTAAGGGCTAAGCCGCTCGGCTCAAATTGCCAAACGAATACTGTGTCCTTTGAGGAGAGTTATGCAAGGTTCAACGATTGATCCCGCTAAGGCGGAGCTGAACTATCACCACGAGGCAACGGTCGGTCATCACGAAGAACATCACGACCATCGCGTATTTGGTCTGATTCTCTTCCTGATTGCGGAGACCATGATCTTTGCTGGCCTGTTTATCGCCTATTTGACGTTTCGTGCGGTAGCTCCAGTTTGGCCGCCGGAGGGAACGCCGGAGCGAGAGCTATTGTTACCGGGGATCAATACTTTGATTCTGATCTCCAGTAGTTTTGTGATTCATCGCGCAGACTCGGCGATCAAGAAAAATGACGTTAAGGGGCTACGCACCTGGTTTGCGGCAACGGCTGTGATGGGCATTGTCTTCCTGGCGGGTCAGCTTTATGAATATAACCATCTGGAGTTTGGGCTGAAGACCAATCTGTTTGCCAGCACTTTCTACGTGCTGACAGGCTTTCACGGTCTGCACGTCTTTTGTGGGATTGCGCTGATTTTGGCGGTGCTGTTTCGTTCCTTGAAAGGGGGGCATTACTCTAGCGAGAACCATTTTGGTGTGGAAGCCGCAGAACTCTATTGGCACTTTGTAGATGTTGTGTGGATTGTCCTATTCCTGCTGCTCTATATTCTCTAACCATAACGTCGCCGTCTCGGCGGTTTGGCCGTCTTTCTATAAAAACAATGTGGAACCTGCGTGAATGCGGGTTCCACATTGTTTTTGGGGATTGGGGCGATCGGATGGTGGGTAGAGACGTGCCACTGGCACGTCTCTACGGGGGATGCGTTGGCCAGGTTAGGCAAATGACATTATTCGCGGACTTTCTGTGACCAGACGCGGGTTGGTAGACCCCAAACGTAGATAAAGCCTTCCGCTGCTTTGTGGTCAAATTTATCGTCTGCTCCGTAGGTTGCCAGATCTGGCGTGTAAAGAGAATTGGCAGATTTCCGGCCTACCGTGCTGGCGGTTCCCTTAAAGAATTTCACCCGAACGGTTCCCGATACTCGCTCCTGGGTCTGCTGGACAAATGCATCGAGAGCCGCTTTCAGGGGGCTATACCACAGTCCGTTGTAGACCAGCTGAGAATAGGTTTCCTCAATGCCGCGCTTGTAGTGGGTTACATCTGCTGTTAGCGTCAGGCTTTCCAAATCCCGGTGAGCCTGAATCAGGACTAAAAGGGCAGGTGCTTCGTAGATTTCCCGTGATTTGATCCCGACCAGACGATTCTCAACCATGTCGATGCGACCGACCCCGTGATTGCCTGCAATCTGGTTCAATTCGCTGATCAGATCCGTTGGAGATAAAGCCTTGCCATTAAGTGTGACTGGGATGCCTCGCTCAAAGCTGATTTCGACGTATTCTGGCTCGTTGGGTGTGTCAGCGATCGCCTTGGTCAGCACGTAAATCTCTTCCAGAGGCTCATTCCAGGGATCTTCCAGTGGTCCTGCTTCGATGCTGCGTCCGAGTAAGTTGCGATCGATGCTGTAGGGCGATGATTTTTTAACTGGGGCCGCAATGCCATAGCGTTCTCCATAGGCGATCGTTTCTTCCCGGCTCATACCCCACTCCCGCGCTGGGGCCAGCACTTTTAGATCGGGATTCAAAGCGGCGATCGAAACATCAAAGCGCACCTGGTCATTTCCTTTTCCGGTGCATCCGTGAGCAACGGCATCGGCTCCATATTCTGCGGCAGCATCGACCAGCAGTTTCGCAATCAGAGGACGGGCCAGGGCTGTAGAGAGCGGATAGCGATTTTCGTAGAGCGCATTCGCCTGAATTGCCGGAAACGCATAGTCTTTAATAAAGCTAGCCGTTGCATCTGCAATCAGCGACTTTTCTGCACCCGATGCCAGCGCTTTTTCTCGAATCGGCTCCAGTTCATCACCCTGACCCAAATCAGCGGCGAGCGTAATTACTTCTTTAACACCCCATTCTTGCTTAAGGTAAGGGATACAGACAGACGTATCGACCCCACCTGAATATGCCAGTACTACTCGTTCAGCGCGCCCCATGATATACCAACTTGATACACAACAAGCATTCTATTATTACGCCATTTAAGGGTAAAAATGTGTCCTAAGTAGCGCAACTTGAATCATCAAACCGTTAAAACCCTGTGTTGCCCACGCAGTGGGTAACACAGGGTTTTAAATCTAGAGCTAACTAGATTTGGCTTAAAGCAATCCGTTTAAGCTTTGTACGGTGGAGCGCTGCTGATTTAATTTAATTTGCCTATAGGTTTCAATAATTTCGCCTGTAATTCTAAGTTCAACATCTGCTGCTGCTTTTGGAGTGCCGCAAGACTGATACAGCTCTGGATTGCGAATTGGCTTAAACGTATTCGTGACGATTTCATTAAATAAGTCTTCGTCTAAACTAGCCGGGAGAACGTCAGGACTAGTTGCATCAGCAATGTTCTCTAGCTCTGGTGGCACTGGGAGATTCTGCGTGTCTGCGCGGTTGATGTCTGAGGAATTCAAGGCATTTAACGACAGACCAAAAGAAAAGCCGGAATTGGAGTCGTCTAACCGAATGGTACCGGGTTCGTCATTTGGAGTTATTTTTTGCACATAGCTCTCGCGTCCGAGGCGTTGAACGACGGCTGTCATGGGATATCCCGTCAAGTCAGCCATGAGCTGATTGCGCGCTGAGAATCGGATGAATGTGCGCGATGGATAGGTTCTAGGGTCAAATTCCATGGGTCTAAGGTAGGGATAAAGGAAACACAACAACTGATGCTGAAGACAAAGCTTTAGTCAGCAATTCAACAGCTTTGTTTCAGATAGGGTAGATTTACCCTTGCAGTCACTATGTATTCCAGATTACCCACACAAAGACACTTATCCTCTCCCAGAGGATAGGATCACGATTTTCATAAGCAGGATCTTCACGGACGTAAATTCGATAGCGTCATTTCAGCCGCGCGTCGTGCTCTTGCAAATGGCGCGGGTTTAGGCGGCGCGCCGCCCAAACCCGCCTATTGAAAAAGGTGCACGATGTGAATTACACCACTTGAACTAAAGGCATTTCAAAATAGGCTGGAGTGACGGGAATTCCTTGCAGTGTGGTTAGCACTTGCAAACGATATAGCCCTGGCTCTAACGTCGTTTCAGCCAGCTTGGCGGTATATCTAAAAGTGCCACTGACTAAGACATTTGGTTCTGTTTCACCCAGCGAAACACACTTCCCCGTGGTTCGATTGTGCGCATAAAAGTGGGCTTTATAAGTCACTTCCTGGGCAGAAAATCGGGTGATGGATTGACCGACCAGCTTAAACGCGACTTCGAGTGAGAAGGGCTTCTGGCTAACCAAGGAATCTGGCAGCAGTTGTTTCGGTTGAGTCGCTTTTGCCTTATAAAGCATGGTTTGGACTGCAAGATGAGAGGGCTGCCAAATCTTCAGTTGATCAATTTCTAGCTTTAGGGCAGAAGTCGCAGGAGTCTCTTTAGCCGTTGGTTTTGGGACATTGGCAATAGCGCTTGGAGGAATCAGATCGTCGTGATTTAACTGTT
>DATNPS010000498.1:0-32690 GCA_036703095.1 Crinalium sp.
CCGCGCGGAGCGCGGCTCTCAAAAAAACAACTGTGGTTTACTCAAGAGAGAATCGCTGTAAGTCCGACGAACGGGCTTTTAGGGAAGTGGCGCGACGTGCCACTCCCCTAAAAGCCCGGTTTTGTGTGCGCGTCGCGCACGCAAAATTGGGCTATCGAATTCACGTTATTTTGAGTGTTGATTGAATTCACGTTGGGTTAAAATTGCTGGCCCGCGTAGATCGATCGCACCTCTCCATTGCGCCGTACGATCGCCTCATCGTTATCAACCGAAACCAGTGTCCAACCGCTACCCCCGATCGCTTCACCTACATAAATTCGCTGAGTGGTGCCATTGCCTTCAAACAGCGCTGCCGAACGCGACGGATCGCTAGATTCAAACACACCAACCATTGTGTAAGTCACAGCACCCGGCGCAATATTCGGAATTGAACCGACCGCAGCGACATTACCAGGGCTAGCCGGAGCAGCGGGTGCAGCGGGTGCGTTCGATGCCGCAGATGGTTGAAGGGCAGGAGCGGGAGCCGTGACCTGCGGCGGTTGGTAGACCGGAATGTAAACTCGTTCTGGAGGCATTGCACTGGTATTGGAGGCAGGCTGCGGTAAGCCACCCTGCACGGGTACTGTGGGCAAGGACGCACTGGGTAGAGATGCAACCGCACCGTTGGGTGGAATGTTATTAGGAATCTGCTGATTCAGGTCGGCTTTGCGATCGATAACCTGGAGCGATCGCTGCATATACTGCAAAAATTCCTGATTGGCTGAAGGGGCCATGTTTCCATTCGCAGGAGGTGTATTCTTCGCTGATTCGAAATTTGTTGACTGGTTTCGATCCTGAAACGAGAACCACAGGAATACCGTAGCGATGACCGACACCCCACCGATCGCCAGCAACAGCTTATCAAATGACTGCCCAAAGCCCCGACGATTATCGACTGGAATGGGAACTAACCCTGACTCTGCCTCAATGGTTGCCAGGTCAGGTTCGTCGTCCATTGACGGACGAGGCACCAGCACAGGCGGCAGATCCATCTGGGGAATGGAAAGCGCTTCTAGCGACACGTAATCAGGCTGCACGGGTTCAGTCGGCAGTTTGGCTCCTCGGTCTAAACTATCTTCCAGGTCGTCAAACAGTTCGTCCATCAGGCGATCGGCGTAGGAATCGACCGAAAAGTCATTAGAGCTGGCAAATAGGCCCGATTCAGAGCCATTTGGTAACTCAGGAGAGGACGTTGATTCGGTAGACGATTCCGCAGGATCTAAAACTGTTTGTTCGGGAGTAGCGTTCTGAGACATAGGTGGCAAAGTAGCGACTGTTGCATACAGGAGCGTAAAACACACCTGATTAACTGTAATTCAAGGCGACTAATATGGAAGGCGATCGCCTCAGATCGTCAAGGGTTAGATGCACCTACCTTATACCAAGAGGTCTTGACTGCCAAGTCTGACAGTCTCCAATAGTTTTACCTCAATCCCCTTAATTTTTCAGAATAACTGATTAAAAATTTATCAACACACTTAAAGACATCTAGTGTCTGAGCAGCAATTCTCAGGATGCAAATCAGTGGCAGTTGCAAGCTATAGACGAGCTTGCAACTGCCACCGATTGCGAGTTTGGCGCGCCAAACCCGCAATCAGTTTCAAAATGAGAATGGTTGGTGCCTGAGAAATTCACCGTGCGAGTTTCAAAAAGCAGGCTATACTAATGGATGGCTGAAACAATACAGTGTTTTAGTCGAGTTTGCAGTGATAGTACACTGCTTGCTTATCGGGATGTAGCGCAGCTTGGTAGCGCGCCTGCTTTGGGAGCAGGATGTCGCAGGTTCAAATCCTGTCATCCCGATTTATGTACTTCGTACATTTCAAGTTGCAGCAAGGCAAAGTAAAAAAGAGACACAGCGTGTCTCTTTTTTACTTTAATGCGGCGATCTATTCTGCACCGCCGACCGTGATAGTCGATTGCACAGCCAGCTTTCCGTCATCGGTGATCGTCCACACGTCATACGCTCCGGCCACATCACCTGCATTGTTGAAGTCCAGCGTGCCGCTGGCTCCCTGGTAGTCGATGTCTTTGCCGTCACGAACGAGGGAAAGTGCCTGACAAACATCTGTCACTTGCTCTCCAGGAGGGTTGGCAACCGTGCGGATCTGATCTTTGATCGCCGCACCTGTATTCGCTTTGGCGGCCTCAGAGGCTAGCACCATTAGAGCCGCTGCATCCCAGCTATTGGGATCATATACTTGCGGATTGCGCTTAAACTTGCCCGTGTAGACCTCCTTAAAGGCTGCGATCGCAGGCCCACCTGCGGTAGGAGCCGTACCCAGCACACCAGCCGCAATAAATTTGCCGTCCGAGCCTTTGCCTACTAATTCAGCCAGGTTATCGGTCTTCATGCCATCCGTTAGCAGCACCTTGGTTTTGCCGCCCAAGAAGCCCTGCTCTTGAGCCGCTTTCAAGATTAAGCTGCCTGTTTCGGGATATGCCACGATCATCACCGCATCAGGCTGATCGCCAAACGCTGCACTCACTTCCGAGTCAAAGGTCGTGGCATCAGGGGCATAGCTTGTGGGTTGGGCTTCATTCACAACGGTGCCACCCAAAGCCTTAAAGGCCGAGATAAACGATTGCACCAACCCGTTGCCGTAGTCATTGTTGATCGCCAGAACGGCCACCTTCTTGATGCCCTGCTGCTGAGCCAGTTTTGCCAGCGCTTCCCCTTGATAAGTATCGGGAGGTGCGGTGCGGAACCAGAACCCGTTGAATTCCCCTTTATTCGCCCGTTCTGTAAATGTGGGGCTGGTGCTGGACGGTGAGATTTCAACCACCTGGTTTCGCACGGCAATATCAACGGCGGCGCTCGAAACCGCGCTACCCGCTGCACCGACTACCCCAGCCACGCGATCGACCTCAGCCAGTTTAGTCATACCCGATGCTCCAGCGGCGGGATCGGTTTGGTCATCCTCAGAAATCAGCGTCACGGGTTTGCCTAACGCGCCGCCACAGGCATTCACGGTTTGCACCAGCAGATCAACGCTATCCTGCATGGGCCTACCATACTGTGCCAGATCGCCTGTGAGGGGCAGCAGAGTACCTAGCTTCAAACCATCTCCACTTGCCGCAGCAGACGGAGACGAGGCACTGGGTGAACTTTCAGGAGACGCATCTGATGTGGTGGTATTGGAGCCACAGGCGGCCAGCAACATGAGAGAGGCGATCGCCCCACCTTGTTGGAGCAATTTAACGAGGCGATCGCGCTGAGACAGATGAACGTTATGTTTTAAGCGAGCCATACAAGCACCTAATGATGTTAAAAACAACGGCTTAAACAAACTGGCAGAAATCCTCACTTAGGATCGCGGATTTAATAAACCCCGAAACTTAATTTTGGAACGTGCGGCTCTGCCGCACGTTCCAAAATTAAAAACTCGGTTTTAATTTATCTGTGATCCTTAGAGAATGGCTACCTAAAGGGGGCATGGACGTTCAGAAGTACCAATCTACTATGGAACTATTTTGACAGTGAGAGGTCAATTAGAGCTGAAACCGTAGGGATTTGACCCTAGAGCGGCGTAGATTATAGCAATTCTCATTTTGAAGCCGACTGCGGGTTTCGGGCGTGCCAAACTCGCAATCGGCGACAGTACAAACTCGTCGCAGGCGAGCCTGCACTGCCACCGATTTGCATCATGAGAATTGCTATGTTGCTTCTGATGTTGATTTATGTGAGCCTAGTCTGCAAAGTGTCCTATTGATCGATCTATTCACCTGTTTTTCTCGCTAGCCTTAACGAGATTGCTGCCCCAAAAATTTTCCAGTGTATTTAATCCATGTCCTCATCAACTCCTGTCATATAGCGATCCCGAATGGGTTCTCACAACCCACCTATAGCTGTTAGGACATCGAAAACCAAGAGGGGGATGGGGGCTTTGCTCCCATCCAGGGGTTCCACTCCTGCACCCCGTTCAAATTTCAGTTGAGATGGCTGTAGTCGCGTTAAGACAATGAACCCATTGGACACTTTGTCAGCGGCAGGTAGACTCATCAGGGTTATGCAATCGTTGTCGCATAACTATTGATATCGTTTGATATCGTTAAACGTTACCCCCTAATAGAGACGGCTGTTCTCTGATTGGACGTCGGGGTTTGTTCTGGACTGTATGCTTAGTTATGGCTGGATCGCCAGTCTCTAGATTAATCGGAGCGCATATGAAGACTTTAATTCGTTGGAGTGCAACCCTCAGTATTTTGGGGGGAATTCTACTGGGTTCTTTCGCGGGGTTTGCTGGCCGTGCACTAGCCCTCACTCAGGAGCAAGTCGCAGAGAGACTGCGCTCTGTGCCTGTATTTACCTTGACTGACTCACAAGGCTCACCGTTGATTGCATCTCCAGCTCAGGGTGAACAGGGAACCCCTGTGGCGGGTGTATTTATTAGTCAACAGGATGCTCAGAATTTCCTGGATGGGTTGCGCCAAAGTAATCCAAATTTAGCAAGAGACGTGCAGATCCGGCCCGTTTCATTGGCAGAAGTTTATCAACTGGCACGGCAAGCGGGTCAGCAGTCAGAGCCGCTAGAGTTTGCATTTATCCCAATTCAGCAAGAAGTGCAAACCGCGCGATCGCTGTTGCAAGAAAGTGGTCAAAATGCCGATCAGTTTCGGGGTGTGCCGCTATTCCTCGCGCGCTCCGGAGATGCCAACACGGGTGGCTATCTGACCATTCGACAAGGTGAATCGCAGGTGATTCCGCTCTTCTTTAAGCGGGAAGAACTGCAAACCTTAATCGATCGCGTCAGACAGCAGCAGCCAAGCCTGGCCAGCAATATCAGCATTCAGGTGATCAATCTGGAAGGGCTGATTCAAACCTTGCAAAACAGCGATAACACTGAATTGAACCGCATTATTCTGATTCCCCCCAACGAATCGGTTGAATACATGCGTTCCATTGCACCACAGCAAGGGACGACCCCACGTCCGGGCCAACCTGCAACTCCGCAGCGTCCGGCTCAGCCAGCGCCTCAACGCACGCCTCAGCAATAGTTTTCTGACATTCTGATAAGCAGGAGGGGGGTTCAGCACCCCTCCTACTCATGTCAACCTTCTGTTAATCAGCGCTGGTGGGAAAAATTAGCGGACAAGACCTTTGGCAGTGGCGATCGCGCGCAAGAGAGCAGGCGGTCGCCGCTGCTATTTCGCCAGATGAAGTGGACTGGCTATTGCAGGAAATCGCCGGACTCGATCGGCTAGCCCTGAGGTTAAGCACTTTCAAGAATCAACCTGAATTGGATGTGACGCGATCGCTGGATGAGCTAGACCGACTCTGGCAGCGTCGTTTAGAAACTCGAGCGCCCGTGCAATATTTGGCAGGCACAACTCCCTGGCGGCAATTCTTGCTAGCTGTTTCACCTGCTGTCCTGATTCCTCGTCCTGAAACCGAGTGTTTGATTGATCTGGTCGTCAACGCTATTGCCAGTGGCCATTCCACTCTGGCTGAGGGCCATTGGGCTGATCTGGGTACGGGCAGTGGTGCGATCGCCATTGCGCTGGCCGATGCCCTGCCCAGGGCTATCATTCATGCAGTCGATCGTAGCGAAGCCGCATTGGCGATCGCTCGTTTGAATGCACAGCGACTGGGTTTGGGCGATCGCATCGAGTTTCATCTCGGCTCCTGGTTTGAACCTCTGGCCCACTTCAAAGGCCAACTGAGCGGCATGGTGTCTAACCCGCCCTATATCCCCCACGGCCTCATCCCGACTCTTCAGCCCGAAGTAGCTCAACATGAACCCCATCTGGCGCTGGATGGTGGAACGGATGGACTGGATGCTATTCGGGATTTGGTGGCGATCGCGCCTACCTATCTCAAACCAGGTGGACTTTGGCTGATTGAAATGATGGCAGGCCAAGCAGATACCGTTGCCGACTTGCTGCAACAACACGGCTGTTACCGCGATATCAGCATTCACACCGACCTGGCAGGAATTGAGCGATTTGCGCTGGCGTTTCGAGCAGTTTAATGTGAATTCGATAGCGCCATTTGAGCTGCGCCGCTCGCAGCTCAAATGGCACAAATAGGTGCCGTGAGACGCGCAGGGCACCTATTTGCGCGTTCGTCGAATTCACGTAGTTTAATAATTGAGGAATATAGCCTGGCGACTGAAGTCGTGGCTACCCAAACAAAGTCTGCTTCGCAGACTGGTGGTGTGAACTCTGCGAAAGCAGGGTTAATCCCGTCTCCGGCAAAACCTGGAGATGCTCAAGCGGAGGCTTTGCCTTCTCTATAGTCATGAAGCAGAGCCTCAGAGTTGTATGACAAGGCAGAGCCTTGTCCCCAGAAACACCCAGTACTCAACACCTAACACCCAACACCCAATGCCCCAGGTTTCTCTACAGGAATTCATTACAGCCGCCCAAACGGGCGATCGCCTCTTAAGTTTCCCAACGGATACCGTACCTGCCTTAGCCATTCGGCCTGACAGTGCGGATTTAATATACAGGGCCAAGCAGCGGAGTCAAACGAAGCCTTTAATTCTCATGGGAGCCGATATGGGTGATCTCTGGCCCTATGTGACCGGAAATGAGGATGAGAAGCAGATCTGGCAAGCGGTGATGGATCAGCATTTTCCAGGCGCATTGACGTTGGTGTTGCCTGCCAGCGATCGCCTGCCTCGTGCGATGAACCCGACCGATCCGACGACGATTGGTATTCGCATTCCCGATAGTGCGATCGCCCGTCACATTCTGGCTCAGACTGGCCCTCTGGCAACTACCAGCGTCAATCAATCGGGACAGCCACCGCTGCAAACCATGGCGGAGATTGAAGCCCAGTTTCCAGAGGTTCTAACCCTGAAACTTGAGGAATTGGAGGCGATTCAGCCTGCCTTCAGTCCACACAAGTCGTCAACAGCAGGTGTTCCTTCCACGGTTGCGAAGTGGACAGGTCAAGGATGGGAAATTCTGAGACAGGGAGGTGTGGTTCTGGCAAACGTTTAATTTTTGTGATGGTAAGCAAGTTCCACCCTGGCTTTGCCATCCCCGAAATTGGGCTTTATAGCACTATGCATTCACCTTAGGACAAAGGGGGGTGGGGGCTGCGCCCCCAGACAGGGGTTCCACCCCTGCTCCCCGTCCTAACCTTGATCAGGACTGCTATATCTATGCACAGTTCTAGCGATCGCCCATTTCTCGCTAGAGTAACGATAGAACCGTTTGTTTTGAATGATCAATGGCGTCTTACGAAGTATTTGAGCAATCCGTTCAGATTAACGCCAGCGCTACGGCGGTAGAGCGGTGCATTACCGATCGCGAATTGATGCATCGCTGGCTCAATCCGGCTTTGCGCTGTGAACCCATCGGGGAATGGAACACCGATGTGGGGGGTACAAGCCGCTTTATTATGCAAGTGCCGCTGCTACAGCCAACCTTACGCAGCGTTGTAGTGGAACGGGAACCGGGCCTGATTGTCTGGGAATTTGAAGGCTTCTTTCGAGGGCGCGATCGCTGGGAATGCCAACCGTCTCAAAAAGGCACAACCCTACTTAATCGATTTGAATTTGCCATCCCAAATCCTATCGTTCGCTACGGCTTTCGTACCTTTGCCGAACCCTGGACGCGCCAGGATATGCAAGCCCAACTCCGTCGGTTGAAGCGAGTGGCGGAGGAGGTTTATTTGAACACTCGTTAGGTGTTGGGTGTTGGGGAAGGGCGATGGGGAGGACGGGGAGGATACGCTCGTCATCGCGCTCTTCTACCTAACACCCAGCACCCTCAAATAGAGAGGCTCAACTTCGATCCGTCCACCGTCTTCTGGACTTCAATGCGAGCCTGAAAGGCTTCCTTAAAGTGGGGCATGTGAGTGACGGTGAGGATGCAGGCAAAATCGGAGGCGATCGCATTAATGGCGGAAATCAGGCGATCGCACCCGGCTTCATCCTGAGTGCCAAAGCCCTCGTCCACAATCAGCATTTGTAGCGCGGTGCCCGATCGCTGGGCCAGCAGTTGCGCCAGGGCTAAGCGAATCGCGAAGTTGACTCGAAAGGCTTCCCCTCCGGAATAGGTTTCATATGGGCGAGTGCCCTGCACATCGGCAATCAGGATGTCGAGTGTGTCAATCAGCTTGTCTGTGTGGCGCATCTTGCCTTTGCGGCGTCCAGCTCGTTGCGTTACGAACTGAACGTGAAGCTGGTTTGCACTCAACTGTCCCAAAATTCGGTTGGCCTCTGCTTCGAGCTGAGGCAGCACATTTTCAATCATCAGCGCCTGAATCCCGTTTTTGCCAAACGCCTGGGCTAGCTCCTGATAAACGCGTCCCTGCCGCCGCAGCGTTTGCAATTGTTTCTGATGCTCATCGGCCTGCTGCTGGAGGCGATCGAGCTGCTGCTGCTGTTGTTGGAGTCGTCCCAAATACGCAATATACTCATCCAGTTGCGTCCGGCGTCGCTGCATCTGATGTTCCAGGGCTTGAATATCAGATTGGCGATCGGGCACTTGAGCCAACTGGCGAGTAAAGTCTTGAATCTGCTGTTCCACAGTTTGCAGCGCTTGGGCACGGGTGGCTAGCAGATCACCCAATTCCCGCGTTCGCTGCTGAATCAGCGGATAGTGCTGCTGCGCCTGCGCTAGCTCTTGATAGCGCAACTGCCAAACCTGCGCCTGACGCAGTTCATTGCGTACAACGGTATGCTGATTGACGTCATACCCAATTTCGCAGATGTGATGGTTGATCTGGTCTATTTGTTGCTGCAACGGTGATTCATCGACGCTTGCGAGTTGGTGCTCCAGATCGGCGATCGCCACTTCCAGTTCGGGTTGCCGTTTGGCGATTTGAGCGTGGCGTCGTTGCGCCTGTTTAATCTCAGCCTGTTTAATTTCGGCCCAGCGCCAGCGATCGACTTCTCCCCGCGCCAGGGCATGATTTTTGTCGTCATAGCTGAGCTGCTGCAAGGTCTGATCCAGCAGCCGCAGTTCTTCATGCAGGTCGGGCGCAAATTCACCCGTTTGCAGCGATCGCCGCAGATTCTCCTGTTCCACCAAAACTTGCTGAAGTCGCTGTTGCCCTTCGGTGGTGCCCTGAAGCTGCTCCTGAAGCTGTCCTCGCCGCTCCAGCACCGGGCCATAGCTCGCCAATTCTTTCTCCACATCCCGATATTCCTGTCGCAGCACTTTGATTTCGCGCTCCGAGACCACCAGTTGCTCCCGAATCACCCATATCTGGTCTTGAATATCCTTCTGTTCGGCCTGATGTTTTTCTAGAACCAGATTCCAGTGGTGCTCGTCCAGGGGGCGATCGCACAGGGGGCAGGGGGGGTAGGGGGCATGAGGTGTGGAGTGTGAAGTGTGGGGTGTGGGGTGGAGGATCTGGTTGAGTTTTTGGATGGTTTGCTCTTGTGAGGTTTGGTCAGTGCTTTGACCATTAGCCGTTGCTTCCCCACACCCTACACCCCATCCCCCTACAGCCTCTTGTGTAAGCATGGCAATTTTGTGATTCAACTCGCCAAGCTTCAATTCGTGGTTACGTTGATGGGCCTGAAGGCGTTCCATGAAGTTGCGACGTTCTAATCCCTTTTCGCGCACTTTTTGCAGATAAACTCGTCGTTTTTCTAAATACTCCACTTGCGCAGAGACTTCTAGAACGGCTTGCTGCAATTGAGGTTGACGCTGTTGCTGCTGCTGCAACTGTTCTGCTGTGGATTGTAATTCTTCTAATCGTGCCGTTAAACGGGTTTGCAGTCGATCCAATGTACTTTGGATCTCTTGCTGTCGTTGCAACAGGGGAGCGACTTGGGTTTGCAGGTGATCTAGCTCGGTTAGTTTGGCGCGAGCAGCACGCAGATGTTCCATTGCGTGATCAACATCATCAGCTTTATGCAAAACATGCTGAATTTCATGCTGCTGTTGGTGCAATGCGTCGAGTTGAGCCTGGGCCTGCCGCAGTTGGTCTTTAATGGCGTTCAGTTCTTCAGTTTGCTGCTGCTGGAGGTGCTGACGCTTTGTGAGTAGGGCCTGTTGCGCTTGAAATCGCTGAGTTTGCGCTTCATCTTCGGCTTGAAGCTGCTGAAATTGAGTGTATCCCTGTGTAATGGCGTGGGTTTGCTGCAACAGGGCTTCAAGTTCCTTGAGATGATGCTGAGTGGCTGCAAGTTCCTGCTGACAGCGCTGACAATCCTGTGCCAGGTGGCGCTGCTGCTGCTGGTGCAGGTTTAACTGTTGCTGCCAGGTGTGTCGCTGCTGCTGAACGCTCTGGAGTTGCCGCAATGCCTCTGCATCCAGGTCTTGCTGCTGCTGTTTTTCGGTTAAGTCTGCCGTCAGTCGCTCCTGCTCGATGGCTAATCCTGCGCTTTGCTGAAGCTGGGCGGCGATCGCATCCAAATTTCGCTCCAATACCCCAATTTCGGCTTTACACTGGCGCGATCGCTCCTTGGCCTGCTCGGCTAAATCATCGTAT
This sequence comes from Crinalium sp., assembly GCA_036703095.1. Lineage (GTDB taxonomy): Bacteria > Cyanobacteriota > Cyanobacteriia > Elainellales > Elainellaceae > DATNPS01. Next base: position 10,439 of record DATNPS010000498.1, read on the forward strand.
TGATCGAGCTTCAGCAAATCGGCCAGAATTTGCTTCCGTTCGCTAGGCCGTTTCAGCATAAACTCATCGGCTCGTCCCTGCCGCAAGTATGCCGAATTCACAAACGTGTCGTAGTCCAATCGCAACTGCTGTATGAGTAGCTGCTGAGTCGCGCGCATACTGCGTCCGGTAAGCGATCGAAATCCGTTTGGCGTCTGCGCTTGAAATTCTAAGGTGCTGACCTGATTGCGATAGCGCGAGCGAATCACGCGATAGGTGTGCTGATGGCACTGAAACACAAAATCAACCTGCGCTTCGGTTTCCCCCAGGTGAATCACATCATCTTCAGCGACCGCTCGACTCTGTCCCCAAATGGCCCAGGCGATCGCCTCCAGCAGTGATGATTTCCCTGCTCCATTGGCACCACAAATACAGGCAACGTGCAATCCTCGAAAGTCGAGTGTTGCGTTGCGATAGCTCAAAAAGTTTTTTAGCGTCAGTTGCAGTGGAATCATGCCGTCAAGTGCAAAACACTTGATCTTAAGTTAGCAGTACAATCGCACTTTAATACACACGAACTTTAGTACTTTTGCTTTTTTGGCTGATCTTTCGGTTGATCTAGACACGCTCGTTGCCAAGATCCTGTTTGGTCATGTGAGTGGAGAAGATATCGCCTGGCGACTGAAGTCGCGCTACTCGAACAAAGTTCGCCAACGCGAACTAGGAGGTTGGAACCTTCGGAGGCAGGTTTGCTTTGAGTCGTTGCGGGTTCAACCGTCACTTTCCCCCAACGCTTAGATGCGCCCGTCGCGGCTACTCAAACGAAGCTTGCCAAAGCGGGCGGAGAAGGGGCAACCTGCGATCGCAGGTTTTGTTCCGGTATCTGCGGTTTTAACTGTCACTCCCCCAGGCGTTAGATACGCCTCTATTAACGTAAATTCGATAGCGTCATTTTAGCTGCGCGACGTGCGGCTAAAATGACGCAAAACCTTATCCTGCGCGTCGTGTGCGACACAGTTTGGTGCATTCGTCGAATTCACGTCTATTAACCTTTTTCAAGTTTGATAAATTGTTTTGTGAAACGAATGAAGTTTGGTACGAGGTTTTCTAGAATTAGGACACAGTTAAGCGCTTCATAAGGAGGGTCCAATGGATCGTCCAAACACTGTAGAAAAACATGACGAAAGGGTCTTAGACATTCTGATTGTTTCGTTTGTGGTGCTCTGTGTGTTGACTAGCATTATTCTGGTTGGCAGTTTCTAAAGCTGATAAGTTGCTAGACATAATTAAAGCCCCAAGGGTGTGTGCTGCGCCCCTCAGGGCTGTGGCACACACCCTTGGAGGTTTTGTATTTATATGTGTCTATGTGCTCAAGAGTAGACTGAAGGTTTCCTAGTCGGTGTGATATGACCGTTCTCCATCAAATCCCCGGTAATAACGACCGGGGATTTATTTTGCAGGTTTTGCGTCTCTGGTGACGACGCTATAGCATAAGGCTATCTATAACGAGCGATCGCCCAGTGCCATGCCACCCAAACCCGAACTTATCCGCCACGACGAAAGTGCACTCCAGCGCATTCGCGTTTTGAGTCACTTGCTCGACAATGCCATTCCGATTCCGGGGACGAGCTATCGGGTGGGGCTTGATCCGGTGCTGGGGCTGTTGCCAGTTGGTGGCGATGTGGTTGGGCTGGTGCTGTCAATCTATATCGTGCTGGAAGCGATCCGCTTTCGGCTACCGCGAGCCACCCTGACACGAATGTTGACCAATCTCCTGCTAGATTTCACCGTCGGAGCACTGCCTGTCGTGGGTGACGTCATGGATTTTACCTGGAAGTCAAACGCTCGCAATCTGGAGCTACTGGAAGCGCATGTGAGAAACCCTCATCCCCAGCGAGCTGCCGATCGCCAGTTTATTATCTTGATTCTGGTCATATTGGTTGTATTTGGGATTGGGTTCATTGTCTTGATGACCTGGATCGTCAGCCTCATCTGGAAACTAATCGGTGGCTGAGTTTGCGTAAACTTTGCGGATAAGAATTAATCTTCGGGAAAGTATAACTGTATTGGGGAGGTGAAACTCCCTTTCCTGACGATGCATCAGGATGACCGTTAGTGCCCGCATGACTTAGGGGCACGAGTTTAATAAAACCCGAAATTTAATTTTTGAAAGTTCGGCTCTGCTGAGCTTTCAAAAATTAAAAACTTGGTTTTAATAAATCCACATTCCTTAGATGAATATATATGAAAGCGATCGCCACTCTAGCCACCATTAGTATTGCGTTTAGTATTGCGTTGCTGGGGCTTACCAGTTGCAACTCGGCTGTCTCAACCAATGCCGCCAGCCCTAGCCCAGCACCCGAACAAACCGAGGCAAATGCCCAAACTATTATTAAAATTGCTCCATCCAGCTCGACCTCAACCCTTCTGAACATCCTGGCAAAGGCATATCAGGCTCAAAATCCGACCGTCAAAATTGAATTCATCGTCCCCAGCCAGTCTGAAGGATCAATTGTCGCGGTCAAAAATGGGCTGGCCGATATGGCTGGAACCAGTCACCAGCTCACGAGTGAAGAAAATAACGGACAACTGGACTATCACGAGTTGGCCAGAGATTTGCTGACGGTTGCTACGCATAAGAGCGTCACAGGCGTCACCAACCTGACCACCGACCAGCTCAGAGCGATTTACAGAGGCGACATTACCAATTGGAAAGAACTGGGTGGCCCGGATGCGCGCATTGTGGTCTTGGATCGGCCCGAAGACGAATCGGCTAAAAAGCTGCTGCGCCAATATTATTTAGGTCAGGACAAAACTACGGCTGAGGCCATCCTCTTGCCCAAAGAAACCGAACTGATTCAGACGTTGCAAGATACACCGAATGCGATCGGTGCCTTTTCCCTGGCCTATTCTGTGATCAACCAGCTTCCGGTCAATCGCCTCAGTCTGGATGGCGTTGCTCCTACTCTGGAGAACTTTAATCAGGGGAAATATCAAATGCTGCGCCACATGGGAATTGTTTGGAGTAAAACTCCGTCTGATGCGACGCAAGCCTTTATCAATTTCATTTTTAGCCCGGAAGGCGCAACTGTAATTCAAGAACACGGGTTTATATCGGTTTCGGCGGATACGCTGAGCAAATGATCAAGCGATTTTGGATGCGGCTCAGCCTCAACCAAAAAATTGTGTTGCCGTTTCTGGCTGTTTCCCTCAGCATCTTACTGTCGGGTGTATTGGCGCTGGGATATTGGTTTACGGAGGGGCTGGAGCAAAATCTGCGGCGAGAGGTCGCCAGTTTTGCCGAACGAGTTCAGCAAGATTTAACGCACGAATGGCAAGACTTGAATGACCAGCTAAAGCTGATCGCCACTCAGGCAAACTTACAAACCGCACTTGAACGCCACGATCAAATTGCACTCTTGCAAATTTTACTTCCCCTGAAAGCGTCGCTGGGGTTTGACTGGGTGAAGGTCGTGGATACGGAGGGGCAGGTTTTACTGGATGCGCGAGTAGATGCGCTCAATCAAGCTGAATTGGCCGATATCGCCATCAGCAACAGTGCCAGTGCCGGGGGCAATTTAACCGACCTTGTGCGAGCCGGAACGGTTCATCAGCAGGTTCATTCGCAACAGATGCTATTAGCTGCCAACCATCCCATCAAATCAGAACGACTGGTGGGCGGATTGATTATCGGTCGGTTGGTGGATGATGACCTGTTGCGCAAGATTGCGGCTGGATCATCCAAACAATTGATTGCCCTGGTGAACGATCGCGTCATTGCCAAGACGCTGCCTCAGTTACAGGAAGCCATGCTGATTCCTGGGTCTGTTAATGATCCGGCGATTCGCATCCCGGTCGGCAATCAGTACTACCTGACCAAAACGCTGGTTCTCAAAGGGTCTAAATTCGTGCTAACCCTTTTGGTGCTGTATCCTATCACCCCGTTGGAGATGGCGAAGGCCATGCTGTGGCTGCGGTTGGGGTTATTGCTGGGGCTGAGCGGCACGATCATCACCAGCATTGGGGTTTGCATTGCCAGAGCGATCGCCCATCCCATTCGCAGGCTCACCCGCATGACGCAACAGTTGGCAGCAGGTAATACCACCGTCCGTGTTCCGACCATTGGCAACGATGAGATTGGCCAATTGGGCAAAGCCTTTAACCAAATGGCTGACCAACTGGCCGAACGAGGATTGCTAAACCAGCAAATTCAGCACTTGCAGCAAACGCTCGGTGATTTACAAAAAAATCAGGCCCAGCTGATCCATGCTGAAAAAATGTCATCGCTGGGTCAACTGGTGGCTGGCGTTGCCCACGAAATTAATACACCGCTGGGCGCGATTCAGTCCTCCATCGGCAACATTACCAGTGCGCTAGACCAAGCCTTAACGGAACTGCCGCCCCTATTGCGAACTCTGCCGTCCGACCAACTGACTCATTTCTTTATGCTGTTGGGCTGGGCGCGCCAACCCGCCATGCTCTCCTCGCGAGAAGAACGCCAATTAAAACGGAGCATCCAGCAAACGCTGACCGTTCAGGGATTGCCTCATGCCGATATGCTGGCCAATACGCTCAGCAAAATGGGCGTTGCGACTGCCCTTGACCCCATCCTGCCCTTATTGCAGGCTCCGGATGCCCCTACCATTCTGGAAACGGCGTATCAACTCTCCATCGTTCAAAACAACAGTCAGAATATTCAACTAGCCGTCGATCGGGCTGCCCGAATTGTCTACGCCCTGAAAAACTACGTCCGGCACGATGTGTTAGGCGCGCCCATTTACGCGTCTGTGACGGACGGAATCGAAACCGTTCTGACCCTCTACCAAAATCACCTGAAACGCGGCATTGACGTTGAAAAACACTATGCCTCTCTGCCAGCCATTCTTTGCTATCCCGAAGAGTTGAGTCAGGTCTGGTCGAATCTGGTGAGCAATGCGATTCAGGCGATGAATTACCAGGGCAGATTGGCGATCGCCACCTCTGCGCACAGTCAGCATATCCTCGTCCAGTTCACCGACACCGGAAACGGCATATCGCCCGACATTCGAGATCGAATTTTTGAACCGTTTTTTACGACCAAAGCTTTGGGAGAAGGAACGGGTTTAGGACTCAGCATTGTCAAAAATATCATTGACAAACATCAGGGGCATATTGAAGTTGAAAGTGTTCCTGGGCAAACTGTTTTCAAGGTGTGGTTGCCTCTACCCAATGTCGTTTAACCATTCCCCGGCGAGCAATCCATGCCAAAGCGATTCAACCGTATTAAACTTCGAACTCTGCTTGTTGTTCCGTTTGTCCTGCAAATCGGGGGAGCCGTTGGACTAGTCGGATATCTTTCGTTTAAGAATGGCCAGGAGGCGATCGCCAATCTTGCCAATCAACTGATGCAACAGGCCAGCAATCGAGTTGACCAGCACTTAAATAGTTATTTAGCGATTCCTCAGCAGATCAATCAAATCAATGTCGATGCAATAAAACTTGGATTGCTAAATCTAGACGATTTTGAGACGCTGGGACACTACTTTTGGAACCAAATGAAGGTGTTTGATGTGGGGTATATCAACTATGCCAATGAATCAGGGGAATTCATTGGTGTAGAGCGATTGGACACTGGAAAGCTCCTGATTAACGAAACCCGAAAACCCTCTACCGACTTGCTTTACATCTATGACACCGATGAGCAGGGCAATCGAACCACGGTCGAATCAGAAACCAATCCTCCCATTCAGGAAGAGGGCTGGTACGTCGCGGCGGTTCGTGCTGGAAAGCCCGTGTGGAGCGATGTGTATCAATGGGATGACAAGCCAGAGATTTTATCGATTTCCTCCAGTTATCCGATTTACGATAACGCCAACCGACTCCGGGGCGTAATTGGCGTTGATCTCTTGCTGTCCAACATCAGCGACTTTTTGCGTACCATTCGCGTTAGTCCCGGCAATCAGATTTTTATTATTGAACGGAATGGGCTATTGCTCGCGAGTTCCAATTCAGAAAAGCCCTTTCAAATCGTCAATGGTAAAGCCCAACGCTTGAGTGCTTTGAATAGTCATGATGCGTCTATTCAGGCCATCACCAAACATTTGAAAGCCGAGTGGGGAAACTTGAGCACGATTCAGAAGCCACTCACGTTTGACTTTCGTGTCCGGGAGGCAAATCAATTCGTTCAGGTCACTCCTTGGCGCGATCGCTATGGCCTGGACTGGCTCGTGGTCGTGATTGTCCCTGAAAGCGACTTCATGGCGCAGATCAATGCCAATACCCAAACTACGATTCTGCTATGTTTGCTGGCTCTGCTGATTGCAACCGTTGTCGGCATCTATACCGCGCGTTGGATTACCCAACCCATTACTCGCCTCAGTCAAGCCAGTGCGGCGATCGCTTCTGGACAGTTAGACCAAACCGTTGAAACCAAGCGTGTTGAGGAACTGAACATCCTGGCTCAAGCCTTTAACAGCATGGCCGGACAGCTCAAAGCCTCTTTTAACGCATTAGCCCGCACGAACGAGGAACTGGAGAACCGGGTCGCAGAGCGCACGGCCCAATTGCAAGCAGCCAAGGTCGCCGCAGATACGGCCAATCAGGCCAAAAGCGACTTTCTCTCCAACATGAGCCATGAGCTGCGCACGCCGCTGAATGGCATTCTTGGCTATGCCCAAATTCTGCTGCGCGATCGCCATCTTGCCAGCAACCAGCAGGTCGGGCTGAATGTGATCCAGCAATGCGGCAATCACCTGTTGACACTGATTAATGACATTTTAGACCTGGCTAAAATCGAAGCGCGTAGGCTGGAACTCTGTCCCAGCGATGTGCATCTGGAAACCTTTTTGCAGGGCATTCGGGATATTGGCCGCGTTCGAGCGGAAGATAAGGCGATCGCGTTTGTTTATCAAGCTACACCCCCTTTGCCGATCGCCATCCATGTGGATGAAAACCGTCTGCGACAGGTCTTATTGAACCTGGTTGGCAATGCCGTCAAGTTTACGGCTCGCGGCAGCGTCACGCTCAGGGTGAGCGTGTTGACCCCTAGCAAGTCATCCAACGCCGCTAAATCAAAACATTCGCCGACCTGCCGACTGCGCTTTGAGGTCGAAGACACGGGTGTGGGCATCCCGCCCGAATACCTGGAGAAGATTTTTTTGCCCTTTGAGCAGGTGGGCGACCAGAAAAAGATGGCCGAAGGAACGGGATTAGGACTCGCGATCAGCCTCCAAATTGTCGAGATGATGGGGAGCACCCTGAGAGTGGCCAGTCGGCATGGGGTGGGTAGTCGATTTTGGTTTGACCTGAACGTCGTGACGGCCACCGAGTGGCAGCCCGCCATTCCATCCCATCCCAGTCGCTCTGTGGTGGGGTATGGGGGCGATCGCTGCACAATCCTGGTAGTGGACGATCGCTGGGAAAATCGTTCCATTCTCGTCAACATGCTGGAACCGCTGGGGTTCAATGTCAAAGAAGCGTGCAACGGCAAAACAGGACTTGAAATGGCGCAGGCCATTCAGCCGGATCTGATCATTACCGATTTGCTCATGCCTATCATGGATGGCTTTGCCCTGACGCGACAGATCCGCCAGTCTGCAACCCTACGGTCAATTCCGGTTTTGGCGTCCAGTGCCAGTGTGTTTAACTTTAACCGTCAGCAAAGCCAGAAAGCAGGAGCTAACGGCTTTCTGGCGAAACCCGTGCAATTCGCTGAGCTGCTGGATCAACTCCAGTATTACCTGAGCTTGAGTTGGATCTATGACCAGGTTGACAACGGTGCCTCACCTCCCGCCGATGCTCATCTCCCAGACCCTGGCCCCGCTCAGATCATCGTTCCTCCCGCCGCAGAGCTAAAGATGCTCTATAAAGCCGCTAAGGCGGGATTTGTGATGGACATTCATACCGAAGCCACTCGTTTAAAGCAGCTTAATCCGGCCTATGTGCCCTTTGCTCATCAGGTGATGGCCCTGGCCGATGAATTTGAAATTGATGCGATCGCGACTCTCCTGGAACCTCACCTTGCAAAACCATAATGCAATCTCCATCTTCCAAAGACTCCATCCTGATTGTGGATGACGCACCCAACAACATTCGGGTGTTGGTTGAACTTCTGACTCAATCGGGGTTTCAGGTTGCCGTTGCGCGCAGCGGCGAGCAAGCCCTGGAACGCATTCCAGAGGCGACACCCGCCTTGATTCTGCTCGATATCCTGATGCCCGACATGGATGGCTTCGAAACCTGTCGTCGCCTTAAGGCCAATCCTGAGACAAGAGACATTCCTATTATCTTTATGTCAGCGCTGAGCGACCCGGTGGATAAGGTTAAGGGGCTGGAAATGGGCGGTGTAGACTATCTCACGAAGCCGATTGTTCACGCAGAGGCGATCGCGCGCATTAATGTCCACCTCTCGCTGCGACAGGCCCAACGCCGCCTGGTTCAGGAAGAAAAAATGGCTGCTCTGGGGCAGCTCGTGGCAGGCATTGCCCACGAGATCAACACCCCCTTAGGCGCGATTCAAGCCTCTATCAGCAACATTAGCAGCGCGCTAGAGCACACGCTTACCGAACTGCCAGTTCTCTTGCAAACGCTCTCTCCAGGCCAGCAGACCAGTTTCTTTCACGTCGTGAATTGGGTGCGACAATTCAAAACGGTGCTCTCTTCGCGGGAAGAGCGGCAGTTGCGCCGAACGCTTCAAAACACGCTGATGGCTCATCACCTGCCCCATGCCGATCGTTTGGCTGCCATCCTCAGCCGCATGGGAATCAGTGCCGAACTCACCCCCATCCTGCCGCTTCTGCACATGGCCAATGCTCCCGCCGTTCTTGAAACCGCCTGTCAGTTATCCGTTATGCAAAACAACAGCCAGAATATTCAGCTAGCGGTGGATCGGGCCACTAAAGTCGTTTATGCGCTAAAAAATTACGTTCGGCACGATGTGCTAGGCGTGCCCATTCAAGCGTCTGTCACGGATGGTATCGACACCGTATTGACCCTCTATCAAAGCCACATCAGACGCGGCATTGAGGTCGAAAAACGCTATGCACCCATTCCCCCGATTCTTTGCTATCCCGAAGAGCTGAGTCAGGTCTGGTCAAATCTGATTAACAACGCGATCCAGGCGATGAACTATCACGGAACTCTGGCGATCGCCACCTCCGCCCATGACCAGCACATCATCGTTGAAATCGCGGACACGGGTAATGGTATCCCTCAACCCGTCCAGGCAAGGATGTTTGAACCCTTTTTTACCACCAAAGCAATGGGAGAGGGAACTGGATTAGGACTTAGCATTGTCAAAAATATTATTGACAAACACAACGGCAAAATCGAGGTAAACAGTGTGCCAGGACGCACGGTTTTTCGGGTGTCGCTACCGATTCATTTTCCTACTCGCGAAAATAATCGGTCACCCAGCAGTTTTCACTGACGGGAGATTTAAGCTATGGTGTTGGGAGCGGCACGGAGTAAACTCTCGATGTAATCGCTGGATTTGTTCAAGCCTGAATCGAGAGACCCGTAAGATTTCGCTGTAAAGGGTGCGAGATCAACCATTTGTATTAGGGTCATGCGACGTTCGCGACTCTTTCAAAGACAATACAGCGATTGGATGCAGGGTTTTAATGGGGTGCAGGGGTGGAACCTCCGACTGCGAAGCACAGGTTATCGGCCCCTTCAACCTCAACGGCTCGACGGTTGTAAGTCATCAGACATGATTAAAACCCCAAAGGGTGTGTCGCGCCCTTCGGAGCGTGGCATACATCCTTTGGGGTTTTGTATTTATTTGTATTGAATGGTGTCTATAGTAACCGTTGAGACAGCTAAGCCAAAGGAGGTGGGGCTTCGCCCCCACCCAGGGGTTCCACTCCGGCACCCCGTCCTAGCTAACCCTTCGATTGCTATATGGAGTAAGCAAAATACGATTCTGGAATTTTAGTCAGATCAAGGGAGGAAAATCGCCTGATTATTCTACAAAAGGAGCGAAATGTCGATAGGGTTATGGGTGTATCCAATCAAGCTATTTTGTGTGTAGACGATGAACGAACCGTATTGCTAGGGTTGCGGGATCAGATCGCGAAACATTTTGGCGATCGCTATCGCTACGAAGTGGCTGAGAGTGCTGATGAAGCGTGGGAGGTCATCGAAGAACTCGACCAGGGTGGTGTGCACATTCTCATTATTGTCTCGGACTGGTTGATGCCCGGTATGCGGGGAGATGAGTTTCTCATTCAGATCCATCAGCGATTCCCAAATATCGTCACTGTGTTGCTCACGGGGCACGCCGACGAAGCGGCTATTGAACGGGCACGCCAACATGCCAATTTACATGCCTATATTGCCAAGCCTTGGAGTGAGGAAACCCTCATTGAAGTAATCCGATCAGGTCTTAGGAAGTTTGATGATGAAAGTGGCGATTGTTTGTGTGGATGACGATCAGTTGATCTTGCAAAGCCTGCGCGATCAATTGAGCCGGATTCTGGGTGCTGACTACATGATTGCGCTGGCGGAGAGCGGTGATGAAGCGCTCTCGGTATTTGCAGACCTGATCCAATCTCAAATTGCAATTCCGGTTGTCATTTGCGATCAAATGATGCCTAAAATCAGTGGGGATAAACTGCTGAGCCAGATTCACGCTCTCTATCCACAAACGCGCACCGTTTTGCTAACCGGGTTGGCCCAGCTAGACAACGTTATTCACGCCGTCAACCATGCCAACTTATATCGTTATCTCTCCAAACCCTGGAACGAAATCGACCTGGAATTAACCGTGCGCGAAGCGGTTCGTAGCTACTTTCAAGAACAGCAGCTAATCGAACAAAATGCCGCCCTGTGTCGCGCCAATCGGGAGCTAGAAGCGCTCAACAACAGTCTTGAACAGCAGGTGGAGCAGCGCACCGCCGAATTGCAGGCGCAAACAGCCATCCTGCTAGCCAGCAAGGAAGCGGCTGAGGTGGCCAACCGTGCTAAGAGTGAATTTCTTGCCAATATGAGCCACGAAATTCGCACGCCCATGACCACGGTTCTGGGATATACCCAGCTCATGGAAATGACCAATCTGGATGCAGAACAGCGCGAGTTTTTGCAGTGCATTACACAGAGTGGCGAAACGCTACTCGCCATCATCAACGACATCTTAGATTTATCAAAACTGGAAGCCGGAAAGCTCGAACTCGATGCCAATGAGTTTGATCTACAGGAGATCATTCAAAATCTAACCTGGCTATTTCAGCCCCAAGCCACCGCTAAAGGGCTAACGTTTACGGCGGCGATCGCTCCTAATATTCCAGCCAGTTTGCTTGGTCCCGTGAAGCGGTTGCAACAGGTGTTAACCAATCTATTGAGTAACGCCATTAAATTTACCGTATCCGGCCAGGTTGCCCTGCGGGTTGAGCGACTGCTGCCATCGGAGGATGATAAGGTGCGGCTGCGGTTTAGCATTCAAGACACCGGAATCGGCATCGCTCCATCCGAGCAAACCCACATCTTTGAGCCATTCACCCAGGTCGATACCTCCTCAACTCGTCGCTATGAAGGAACGGGACTGGGGCTAGCCATTTGCCGCAAAATTGTTCAACTGATGGATGGCCAGATTGGTGTCGAGAGTTCGCTGGGCAGGGGTTCCACGTTTTGGTTTACAGTCGCGCTGAGGCGGCCTTACGTCTCCTCCGTTGAGCCAGCTCCAACGGCAGTTAATCCCAGCCTGACTGTAGAGTCGGCTCCGGTAAACGCTACCATTCGCATTCTGGTGGTCGAAGATGTCGCCTCCAATCAGCAGTTGATCCTCCAAATGCTCAAAGCCTTGGGATACTCGGCAGACCTGGCTAACAATGGACAGGAGGCACTAAGCTACTTGCTCGATCGCACTTACAACATTGTGCTGATGGATTGCCAGATGCCTGTTCTGGATGGTTATGAAGCCACCCGACGATTCCGGCGATACGAAGATACGCAGCAGCGGACGGTTGTAATCGGGCTAACGGCTCATGCGATGGTAGGCGATCGCGAAAAATGCCTGGAAGCTGGCATGGATGATTACCTGAGCAAACCGATCAAGATCAAGGATCTGCAAACGATTTTGGAACGCTGGTCAGTATCCTCTTAATCTGCCTGCTACGGCTTTATAGCTGTATTCATTCGGGTTAGGACGGGTTGCAGGGGTGGAACCCCTGGCTGGGAGCGAAGTCCTCATACCCCTCTTTGTTTTCGATATCCTAACGGACATGACTACAGCTATAGTATGACGTGAGTCTCCAACAAGGGGTAGCAGTGCAGCGCACTACTACCCCCTTGGGAAAATGAAAAGAAAACACGTTTTCTTAGGAATTCGATAGCCCGATTTTGCGTGCAGGCCGCGCACACAAAATTAGGCTTTTGGAGGTGTTGCACGTCGCGTCACACCTCCAAAAGCCCGTTCATCGAATTCACGTCAATTATGAACTTTTGTAAAGTGAAATCTATAGATTTTTAGAATTTTTTCCACAGCAAGACGCAGTTTTCCACAGAAAACTGGGGGTTTTCCACAGATTCCACAGAATGAATTCTACAGAAGACTGCTGATATAAATTTTCAAGAAACACCTGGAGGCCCATCTCTTTCAAGATGAGCCTAAAAAACGTGCGGAATATTTATTCCCACTCAATTGTTCCAGGTGGCTTAGAGGTAATATCGTAGACGACCCGATTCACACCCCGGACTTCGTTCACAATGCGGTTTGAAATGATCTCTAGCAGGTCATACGGCACACGAGACCAATCCGCAGTCATCCCATCTTCGCTGGAAACGAAACGCAGGACAATAGGGTATGCGTAAGTTCTTTGGTCTCCCATTACACCAACACTACGGATCGGAAGCAACACCGCAAACGCTTGCCAAAAATCGTGATAAACGCCCCGTTGGTTGATTTCCTGCCGCACAATATAGTCGGCATCGCGGAGGATATCCAGCTTCTCGTCGTTGACTTCACCCAAAATGCGAATGGCCAGACCGGGGCCAGGAAAGGGATGACGATTAACGATTTCCTCGGGTAGCCCGATCGATCGTCCGACTTTGCGCACCTCATCTTTAAATAGCTTGCGCAGCGGTTCCACCAGCTTAAAGCGCAAATCTTTGGGCAATCCGCCGACATTGTGGTGGCTCTTGATCTTCACGGCAACCCGCTCACCCGTTTGAGGATCAACATTGGTATCCGCCGATTCGATCACATCGGGATAGAGCGTTCCCTGCGCTAGATAGTCGAAGGGGCCAAGTCGTCGCGATTCCGCTTCAAATACCTGGATGAATTCATGCCCGATGCGCTTCCGTTTTTCTTCGGGATCGGTGATGCCTGCAATACACTGTACAAAGCGTTCACGAGCATTGACATACTCCACTGGAATATGAAACTGTTCGTGGAACAATTTCACTAGTCGCTCCGGTTCATACTTCCGCATGAATCCCTGATCGATAAATACGCAGGTCAACTGATCGCCGATCGCACGATGCAGTAAAAAGGCCAGTGTTGACGAATCCACACCACCAGAAAGCGCCAGCAAAACTCGCTTTTCGCCTACTTTGGCGCGAATTTCCCGTACCGCTTCTTCAACAAATGCAGCGGTTGTCCAGGTTGGTTCGCAATCGCAAATGTGGTACACAAAATTGCGAATTACCGCTAACCCACAGACTGAATGCACTACTTCTGGGTGAAACTGCACGCCGTAAAATTTCTTTTCGTGGTGAGCGATCGCCGCACAGGGGGTATTCTCTGTATGGGCCAGTAGCTCAAACCCATCTGGCATCCGCGTGACCGAGTCACCGTGACTCATCCACATGGTTGAGCCGTCTTCGACATTGGTAAACAGATCGGTGGGGTCGTCAATGTAGAGGGCCGCTTTGCCATATTCCCCACGATCGGCTCGCTCTACATCCCCCCCTAACTGCTGCACCATTAGCTGCATCCCATAGCAGACGCCCAAGATGGGAATGCCGAGTTTCCAAATCTCAGGATCGCAATGAGGCGCACCCGTATCGTAAACCGAACTGGGGCCACCCGACAAAATGATGCCTTTCGGGTTAAGCTGCCGAATCTGTTCGGGCGTCGTGCGATACGAGATGACCTCTGAGTAGACTTGAGTTTCTCGGATACGACGAGCGATTAACTCAGAGTATTGCGAACCGAAATCCAGAATGATGATCATCTGGCGGTCTAATCGGTCTGTAGAGGAAGAGTCAGATTGGGGTAGATGTTGAGCTAGAGTCACAGACGAATCCTGAGACGAACTTAAAGTACAGAAAACACGTCTGTCAAAAACAGCGTTATGAAGCCAGGGTTGTGAAGTCAACTTTTAGATTATTCCGACTAGCTTAACAGACTAGAGGCACTAATGTGGAGCCTTCGTTACTTTGAACAATGATTTTGCGATCGCGCCCAAACAAAACAGACCCCACTTTAACGCGTTGCCCGCTGTGAGCATGGATATAGTCGGCTGAGCGCTGGTCGATCTGCTGTGCCAGTGCGCCATAAATCTGCTCGACCCAGTGGCTTCCAGTCGATTGATCCATCTGACGAAGATGCTGCAAGGCATCTTCTGCCGTAGCGCTAGCCAATATGGTTTGCACATCTGCAACGGGTAAGCCTTGATTGGCGCAATGGGCCGTCAAAATTTCCTGACGTCCGTCTGCAACATGATGGTGGGTGTGGAATACGCCGCCAGCCAGCTTGATCAGCTTCCCGTGATAGCCAAACAGGAGGATAGACGGTACACCCTGTAGTCCTGCTTCCGCCAGCATCGGGCCTAGCCAGTTCGCCGTTTTAATCAGGCGATCGCGCTGCATTCCCATTTGCTCGGCCAGATGCAGCCCATTTTCCCCTACGCAAAAAACCAGGCACTCATACTGTTGGGCTTTTTGCCGCAGCTCATTGCGGAAGGCTTCTAGCTGCCCTGGCGCGCTCAGGGGTTGAGAAATACCAGAGGCACCCAGCAGCGATAGCCCTTCAACAACCCCGAATGCGGCGTTAGATGTACGCTCAGCCAGCGATCGCCCCTCTGGTAAAATAATCGTCACCCGAATGCGTTCGGTTGGGAGTAGCCAACGGGTCAGGTTTTCTAGAAACAAGCGACGAGCATAGGCATAGATTGCAGGTCGGTTGTCAGCCTGAACCTGCCGACCAATGCCTTCTCCACCTTTTAAAAGAATGAAGGGCGAGAGGTGAATCTCAGAACTAGTGGTATGGTCGGGCTGATCGAGCCAGTCGCCATCTGTTAAACGCTCTACCAGCGCCCATATTGGCGTATCGCGGGTCAAATCTAAATTGTCGCCGGGATCGCTGCGGGTAATCGCTAGCGCCGAGTTTGGCGTCAGACAGGCGACCTGCTCAATGGGAAGCTCCACCTGTCCAGCAGGTTCTAATATCTCTAGCGAGACGGATGTCAGACTGGTATGATCCTGGTGCAATTTTTGCAGGGCCGCGATCGCTGCTGCACAGGCAAAGACGGGCAACGTATACCCGGCACGAGGCTGAGCAATAGAGCTATCTGTAGGCTGCATTCAATTCAAACGTTCCTTAGTAATGCAAAACACCGAACCGAAGTCACCAATTTTGTCACGTTGATTTTGTCACGTTTTTTGTAAGGTTCCCGGATTTTAGAATCTGACCCCTGTTGTTGATCCTATCTAAAATCTGCCTTCCCTCATCCCCATCTCCCCTATCGCTGCTGCTCTCCAGACGTTCTATGGCCTTTGTTCCTCCCCCACTTCCCATAACGCCGCCGCTTCCCCCTGCCGAACCGCCGCTCGAATCGGTCGTGCTGCAACCCATAGGGTCACTCGGCCAAGAGAGCTATGTAACCTTTCATGCTGCTCTGACTGACGCCTTGCAGCAAGCCAGAGTGGTCATCGTCGACTTGATCTGGGTAGATGCTGTCGCGCCTGAAGGCATTGCCGTTTTGATTTTTGGAATGCAGTTCGCCGAGTCGCTGGGCCGTGAACTGGAGGTATGCTCCGCCGACGCGAATACCTATGCGGCTCTGGAGAATGAACGGAGCCGGATGCGATCGCTCTACTTCAGCCATCGCACAGAGGTGTGTGATCAGGGATTTAACGAATTCCTGACCTGTCGAGGACGCCTATCCTCTATCACGCTGCCCTCTATTACCGTCACAAACACTGTCACAAACACCGTCACAAATACTACCCAGGTCGTCCCCAGTCCTTTCGTACCAACACCGCGTCCGCTGCCAACTGCCCTACCTGCTGCCGCTTATACTTCAGCAAATTGGCATTCCGATAATGTCGCGAGTTAATGAACCGTCGCAGCCAGTCTCATGATGCAAAACTGCCGCAGATTGCGGGTTTTGCGTGCCCGTCGGGCGCGTAAAACCCGCAATCGGTTTCAAGATGAGAATTGCTGGTGCGCAGTATTGATTCTTAACGGATGCTGCAATTTAAGTAAAATAACAGCAGATCGCAACGGTTCAACATTAAGGATCTTTCTTATCCGCTTAGCTTATATAGCGCTACGCCATCACGTTAGGACAAGGGGAAGTGGGAGTTTTGCCCCTGCACTCCGTCCTGATTTGGTACTGCTACAGCGATCGCAGGAAGGATTCAAACGAAGTGCTGAGGTGAAGCTCTAGCCAGGAGCGCACCTGAACGCTTTTGCTGAATGATCCTGATGATGACTCTCCAAAGCAGCTTTAAACGGAAATCCCTAGTTTTGAAGTCTGACGGCTTCCGGGTGGATCAGCCCAAATTCAGCAGCAGCTAGGGTTGATTTAATAATTTGGGCTAACTAAACAATGGGTTTGGACATGGAGGTATAACAACGTGGATGAACTAAGGGCGGGACTGGAGCTAGCCACTGACGAAGAACTGCAAACCTTAACTGAGATCTTATTCTGTCGAAAATTTAATCCCCTGGACTACGTGTACACCCCTGAACCAACGGATGTCCAAAGCTGGGATCGTCAGTCTCAAATGGATGCTCTTGAAAACCGCTTTCGCTTTTTGGCTGCTGATGGCATGACCGTGTTGCGGCGACGCACTGGGCAAGTGAGCTATCGTCAGGTGTTAATTCAAGTCTGTCGCTATCTCAAGATTCCTTATTCTCAAAATTTCTCCACGGCTGAGTTAGAGTCAGAAATTTTTCTCAGTCTACTGAATCGTGCCTGGAAGAAACTACCTGCTGCACAGAAACGAGTGTTGACTGGAAAATTACAGGAAGCACTTTCGCATTCTCAAATTGCCAAACAGCTTCCCACTTCAGTTCACAATGACCCGATGACCCTGGTGCTTAAGGGAGGCAGTGCCTTTGCGGTTAATTCCGTCGTGCGCCCCTGGATTTTACAGCTGGTTGCTCGCCAGTTTGCGCTTCACGCCGCGACGTATCAGGTAGCCGCAGAAGCATTGGCGCAGGGGGGGGTAACGGCGGTGGCAAAAATTCAAAGTCAGGCCGCTCTGGAAACCGCCTCACGCGGAATGGCACTGAGTGCAGCCCGTTATGGAGCCGTGCGAACGGTCTTTGCAGTGCTGGGGCCTGCCATGTGGGTTTATTTCTTTGCGGATTTAGGATGGCGATCGATCGCCACAAACTATGGTCGTGTGATCCCAGCTATCTTTACCCTCGCTCAGATTCGTTTAATGCGAACGGAATGCTTTGCTACGTGAGGTGACGTTTTTATGCTTCAGCCGCCCACCGAGTGACTGAAATGACGTTATTGAATTCACGTTACATGAGAATTGCTGCACCCCACCTCTGGTGGGGTTCGTTTTAGAAAATATAATGTAATCTGACTTAGTGATTTGGATAGGGACTCCAAGACGTGGGGGACAACGGATGGCTGAGAACTCAAGTTCTAACTACTACACTCTTTTGGGGGTCGCTCCTTCTGCATCGGTACAGCAAATTCGACGAGCCTATCGAGAGTTAAGTAAGCTCTACCATCCAGATACAACAGCATTACCAGAGGCGATCGCCACGACCAAATTTCAGCAGTTGAATGATGCCTACGCGACGCTGAGCAGTCCCGATCGCCGAGCATCGTATGACCTCAAGATGGGCTACTCTCGCATTTCGGTGATGCAGGCTCCGTCTGACCTGAACCGTCCGGTTTCAGAATCGCGCAAGTTTCGCTCATCGGCGTATTTAGAACCGCATGATCGCCCCCTATCTGCTGGAGAACTGTTTGCGCTGTTTATTCTGGGAGTCACCTTCATCGCCTGCCTGGTTTTAGTCGTCACCATTAGCCTGACACGGGGAGAGCAAGCGTTTCAGCCCCTCACCGCATCGCAGCATACAGCCCCGGTTGAGGCGGACGTCACCTTCCCAGATGCCCCCGCATCAGAGACAATCCCAGGGGCCATCCCGCTGTCACCGGAGCCAATTCCAGATGCTGAAGTAAAAACCAATGC
Source organism: Crinalium sp. (assembly GCA_036703095.1). Lineage (GTDB taxonomy): Bacteria > Cyanobacteriota > Cyanobacteriia > Elainellales > Elainellaceae > DATNPS01. Next base: position 28,781 of record DATNPS010000498.1, read on the forward strand.
GGAGCCAACGCTGCGATCGCCTGAGGTAAATGAACCAACCGAAGTACCATTTCTAACTGGCGAACCTTCTGTCAGGTTCACAATTCCGACTGCACCGATAGAGTCTACTCCTCCCATTCGATGGAATTCGTCACCTCCCCTTGCCGCTCCTCAGATCGAACCCCCAGTAGGATTGCCTTCTCCTGACGCTGAATCTTCCGTAACGGACTCACCTCTGTCAAACCCAACTGAGTCTGCTCCTCCTATCCAGTGGAATTCAACGCCTCCGCTTGAACCGTCTCTGTCTAATCCTAGTTAATTCAGTTTCGTCCTGACGCCGTTCTAATTTTGGTTTACCGCATGACTCTTCCTTCCGCAGATACGCCACTTTATAATCACCCCCTGCCTGAAATCGAGCAATGGCTGATGGAACATGGTTGCCAGCAGGATCGAACCAATCTTCACTGCTGGTCAGTTCAGAAAAACGATTGGGAGGCCGAGATTGTGATGGAAATTGATTCAATCACAGTGCGCTATTTGAATGCTGGAGAGAATGGCCGCGATGTTCAGCGCTCTTTTAAGTATTCGTTGAGCCGCCAGGATCTCGACCAGGCTATTTTTTCGGGGCCATGATCCGGTAAGCGCTCACAAAAACAGGCTTGCAGAGGAGTCGTGCGACGCGCGGCTGCAATCGCACACAAGAAGAAAAAAAGGTGGCCCATGCGGGTCACCTTTTTGTGCGTTCGTCAAATTTACGTTAAAAATTACAGCAAGACTTCAATTAGAACTATTTACAGGTAGAACTATAGATTTATTGAAAGGGTGGTAGAGCACGGTGCAGAGTTAGGGGTCAATACCAGCACCGATGATTGGATCTTGAGAATGGGGTTGAATGCTCTCAATTCCCAAAGCTCGCTATATCAATGACATCTGGAGCAGTTACTTCACTTTGAGGTGCCCAAAGCGGCGATCGCGCTGTTGGTAGGCACAAAGGGCACGGTGAAATTCGGCTCGGTCAAAGTCAGGCCATAGCGTATCGGTAACATACAGTTCGGCATAGGCCATCTGCCACAGCAAAAAATTGCTGACGCGCATCTCGCCACTCGTGCGAATCAGTAAATCAGGGTCACAAATGCCTGCGGTATACAGATGCCGTTCAAACACCGTTTCGTCGATATCTTCCGGTTGCAGTAACCCTTGCTGCACCTGAGCGGCGATCGCCCGACACGCCTGCACAATTTCCTGCCGTCCTCCGTAATTCGTCGCGACGGTGAACTGAATGCCCTGGTTTTGGCGGGTTTCGACCATGGATCGTTCAATCTCAGCCTGGAGCGATCGCGGCAACGCGCTGAGGTTACCCACAAATCTGATCCGCACATTTTCTTCCATCATTTCGCGCAGCTCTTGGCGCAAAACCCGTTCAAACAGGGTCATCAAAAAATCTACCTCCTCCAGGGGCCGACCCCAGTTTTCGGTAGAAAAGGCATAGGCTGTAAGTGCTTCTACGCCCCAATCTCGGCAGCACCGCAAGAGATTTTTGAGCGCATCTACACCACGACGGTGTCCCATAATGCGCGGCAGGCCCTGCCGTTTTGCCCAGCGACCATTGCCATCCATAATGACAGCAACATGCTTGGGCAATCGTCCTCGTTCCAGGTCAGCAGGTAATTCTTGTAAAACAGTTGGCTGAGGTGTCATTTTTTCTCCCGAGAAGCCGATGATGAAAAGCGAAACAGGCGCGAAACCAGTGCGACGATCTGAGTGCGGAGCTGACGACCCAAACTCCACAATTGGGGTGCTACTGCTTCTCGATCCACCGATTGAGAAAATCGGGCCATGAGCAGTTCCCTCAATTTACTGCTGGTTAGCGGTCGATTCAGGATTCCCCTTTCAGCAAGCGAAATCGACCCTGTTTCTTCTGATACAACGACACATACGCAATTTTCGACACGTTCGGTAATTCCCAAAGCCGCCCGGTGGCGTGTGCCAAGTTGCCGCGAGGCTGTCCGATCCCAAAGTGGCAAAATCACCCCTGCCGAAACTACACGAGAGCCACGGATTAAAACCGCGCCATCGTGCAGCAAGGTTGATGTTTGAAAGATGGTCTGCAACAGTTCTTTTGATACCTCCGCATTGAGCCGAACCCCCGGTACCGAAAAGTCTCGCTCATCGATCGGGCGGTTTGTTTCTAGAATCAGCAGTGCCCCTGTGCGGTTTTGGGAAAGCTCCTTGACCGCATCGACAATTTCATCGATCACGCTGTCGGGCTTTGGGATTGCTTCTTTAACAGGCTGAAACAGTTGCAAAATTTCGCCGCGACCGAGTTGTTCTAGAAAGCGGCGGAATTCAGCCTGAAGAATAAAGGCCATTGCCACAGCAGATCCGATCACCAGCTTTTCTAGCACAAAGTTGAGCAGTTTCAGTTTGAAATAACTGCTCAAGGCTGAAGCCAGCATCAAAATAATTAGACCTCTAACCATCCAGAGCGTGCGGCGCTCTCCGATGATCACGAGAACCATATACGTCAGAGCAAGGACTAACCCAACGTCAACGATGGAACTCAGCAAGGACTGATCCCAGCCAAGGTTTGTCAGCCATTGCTTTAGCAGAGATGCCATTTGATTGATCGGGATTAGCCTTGACATTGAAAGGAGAGGTAGCAGTTCTCAATCGAGTGGCATATAGCGTGGATTATCGGTGGTTGGCCATCCAAAAGGGAGACGGTTCACAGGTATAGTACCCGTGAGTATGACTCATCACCAGTAACCAACCACTATGACAAACAACCAAGCGTACTGCATCCAACTGAGAACCGCGATCGCTTAATCGCCGTGACACTAGCTATAAGACCTGAATTTAATCAGATAAAACCTTTGAGGTAGGGGTTTGGCATCGCCAAATCCCTACAGCCCATCAGTTTTACAGACTAAATAAATCACGATCCTTTATCTACAAGTCTTTCTGGCAGGCGATCCTGTCGAATTAAGTCCTCGTAGGTTTCCCGTTGCAGGATGATATTTGCCTCCCCTGCGTTCACTAAAACCGCAGCCGGACGAGGGACACGATTATAGTTGGAAGCCATGCTGTAATTGTATGCCCCTGTTCCCATGACGACGAGAATATCTCCCGGTTGGGTTTCCGGAAGCTTGGCCTCCTTAATTACAATGTCACCCGACTCACAGTGTTTTCCGGCAACGGTTACTGTTTCCGTCGACGGTGAGGAGATGCGATTAGCAACCACAGCGCGATAAACAGACTGGTACGTAATAGGCCGAGGATTGTCCGACATGCCCCCATCAACACTGATATAGGTGCGGATACTGGGGATCGTCTTTTGGCTACCGACGGTATATGCCGTGACGCAGGCAGAACCAATGAGCGATCGCCCCGGTTCTGACAGCAGCCGTGGGAGCGGCACTTGTTGATCGGCACAGGCTTTTACAATGCCCTCACAAATCACCTTGACCCAGCTATCAATGCTCGGTGGATCATCCGCCTCGGTGTAGCAAATCCCCAGCCCCCCACCGATATCCAATTCCTGAATCGGCAGACCGTACTGGCTGGCTTTGACCAACCATTGCACCATCACACCCGCTAAATCTTGATGTGGCTGAAGTTCAAAAATCTGGGAGCCGATGTGAGCATGAAGTCCAACGCACTTCAGGTTTGGCTGCTGGCTGACGAATTGGAACACGTCATCTAGCTGGTCGGGATCGAAGCCAAACTTGCTGTCCAGATGCCCGGTGCGGATGTATTCGTGTGTATGACACTCGATCCCCGGTGTCAAGCGCAGCATCATGCGAATAGGAGAGTCGGCTCCTGCGCTCAACTCGGCCTGCATAGTTGCTAACGTCCGCAGTTCCAGCCAGTTATCGACCACAATGGTGATCCCTGCGTTAATCGCAAGCTGCAACTCTTCAACCGACTTATT